>NZ_VZPF01000019.1 GCF_008801695.1 Pantoea stewartii subsp. stewartii | reverse complement strand
ACCAATCGATGAGCGGGCACAGCAGAGTGTTCTGGCAACATGACTGACGGTGTCACCACGATGCAGCATCAGCATGGCGGTGAGCCGCCGGGCGTGGTTTTTGTCCTTTGTTTTATGGATAGTTTTCTGCATCAGGCGTCGTTCGGTTCTGGGTATTGGTGCTATGATCGACATTGCTCAGTCCGGCTGGTGATTTGGGATATTCAGCGATTGATCAGATCGCATAAACCGGACTGAGTTCCCTCTAAGTGATCTACTATTCCGAGCAGTTATTTAGGGCTTAGTTTTTTGGTAACCGTAGCGCTGCACGGAACCCAACACGTTAAGCCGACGGGTTACCTGCGCCAGTTCGCAGGTGACCGCGGGTAGCTGGTAGTGATTGCGCTGCCCCAGCCACTCCAGCACGTCGGCTAAATGCCAGATAGCAGTTTTGCCATCATGCACCGGCAGCGGAAACTGTTTGCTGTGCGTCAGCATCAGTTTGCGCATATTTTGACGCGACACGCCAATAAGGTCAGCCACATCGGTTAAGCCGACAAAGTCCGGTGCCGCTTCGATCATGACCGCGCCAGGAATGGCAACCTGTACATCCCGGACCGCACTGTCGACCGCATCGCTGGCCGACATCGCCTGGCGGGTAAATTCCAGCGCCAGCTTGCCGGCGGTTCCCGCGCCCACCAGCGCATCATCGCATCCTGCCTCGGCCAGTTTTTCCAGTAGTGTATCAATGGGTGCTGGCGTTTCAGGCAGTTCAAACCGCAAGGTGAAACAGTATTCCGTCATGTTAATGCCCTCGCTTGCGTTTTTTTATCTCACTACAGTTATCTACGACGCGCCGCAATGCTTTTGCATGGTTCGTCGCGCTTTTTAGTGTGTGCCAGATACAGGTCAGACAAAATTCCCCACACCGGCATGTCTCAAGATTTGAGGGGCAATACAGCTTTCCCCATGCATGATGACCGGAGGCAATAACCCGCCATCCGTAAGATTCTGCGTAACGTAATGCTGCCTCAATCTCTTTATTCGGGTGCCGCTTTCTGTCCACCATGGCGCGTAGCATTCCTTATATTTTTACGGTTGTCAACTGACAACATTGCGGTATTTTTGTGATGTGTGGACAGGATGCGAGCAGTCGGACGGCAGGTAAAACGGGTTGTGTCTAAAATGGAAAAGGCCGCGCAAAAAATGCGAGGCTGCGATGCCAGACATAACCATCAGAAAACAACGGAGGAAATATGTTTAACCCTGATGACCTGGTTCAGTCGAAAACGGGCGGTCCTAAAATGGTCGTGCTGCGTGCAGAAGGCGACACGCTTTGGTGCGCGCGCGTAGATGATGCCAGCAAAAAGGAAATTGAAATTAAAGCAGACAGCGTGAACATTTATCACGAAGATGGCGATTTCGGCGTCTGCTGACCGTTTCTGCCGGGACGCGCTAACCTGTGGGCCGTTAGCGCGTCAGGGTAGACGAGGGCAGGACGTCAATGCGCCCGACGCCTCACCCTGGCCGGCAATCAGGGATGATCATGTTGCAGGTTGTTATGCCCTACACCGCCGATAAAAGGCAGGCGCAGCTGAAACGGCGCAAATCCGACGCCAGCACTCAGTCCTAACAGATTAAACTCAACGCCCTCTTGCACGCCGATCGTTACGCCCGCCACGCCAAGCAGGGACAGTTGAACCCCGCGCCCTGAAGGCGGTAAGCCAACCGGACGCCATAATGGCCGATAGTCTTTCCCCAGAGCGTTAGCAGGCAGATTCAGTTTCAGCGTGGGCACGTTGCGCCCAATGTGCGCCATAAAAGTATTACTGTTCGGTCCGGGCCAGGCATGATAGGTCGTGGGCCAGGGATAGGTTTTGATGGCGGCTTCAATCTGCGGAATCAGGTTCTGCGCTTCAGGGCCACGGTGCTCCACCAGCAAACGCGGTTTTGCACCGTACCAGTAACCATCTGGCAAAGAGGCATTGCGCCTTACCTTATCGCCACTGCCCCAACTGATGACTTCATAACGCGTATAGCGGGTTTCACCTGCGCGTTTAAAAATAATCCACGGATGCACCGCAACGGCACCCTTCCAGCCATAGGTCGGCGCGGCATAAACCTGAATGATGGCCTGACTGGCGTTAACATGCGGATCGGGAGCGAGCCCTGCCGAATCCCGCCGGGCAGTCGCCCAGCCGCCCTGATTCAGGGCATCAGCGCCGCGCGTCGCCTGCGCCAGACTGGCCGCGAGCGACAGCACAATGACGGTAAGAAAGCAGAGACAAAAAATTTTCAGGGTCAGCATGAGGGTTCCCGGGGATCAGAGACAGGCTGTTATAGTGCAATAAAGCACCGGCTTTGACTTCACTTCGCCTGCGGCGGCATGACACGTTAGCTGCCCCTGGCACGGTAATGTGAATACAGTTGCCCAAAGAAGACTGCGGTGCGTAGCATCATGAGCATCGCCCCCAGCGGCAGGCTATACAGACTGAACCAGCCTGAAACGCCCATCCTGTAAAGGAGCTGGCCGGTATCGTATCCCAGAATAAAGCAGGGATACGCGCGGCTCTCATTCAGCGGACAACCGGCCACACTGGCAACCAGCCCTGCCGTAAGCGCGATGATCAGCGGCGAGCATCCCATTAACGCATAAATCAGCATTTCTGCGCTGAAACGCATGGCAAGGTGACGCAAAGGTTTTTGCACAGTTTTCCTCCCCCCGGTTACGCCAGTGCGCTAAGGGGACTGACCGCTAGCCTGATCCGCAATGTGCTGCAACCAGTCCCGGTAGCGCGGTTGTGCTTCTGGCAAAAGCAGTTTACCGAGCGCGTCAGCCTCCCCCTCGACACCGAACATTTTCCATATCAGCGGTGCAAGCGCGGCTGTTGCACTGCCCTGATTTAACTCGGTTCGATCAAGACGTACCAATAATCGATAGCCTGTTCGCGAGCGTAGCGGCTTCAACATGAGTGAAGCGCGCAAAAAAAAGCAGGTGTTAAATTATCACCCACCGTTTTAAGCCACTAATAAACAGAGTTATTTTTTATTCCGTCCCCGCTATTTGGCGCTGTTTTGGCGCGTTCATGCCACCGTGAGACAGTAAAAATTTAGATCGCTCACTATTTAGTTGTTTACAAGATGATAATTCGCTGGCATTGTAGCCAAACTAAATAGCACACTACTTAATAGCAAACACAAGGAACCCCCAATGAAAGTGAAACTCACCGCAGGTGCTTTACTGTTAGCCAGCCAGATGACATCAGCATGGGCCAGTCCGGTCGAAAACGCACCGGAGCCCACCGTTGGCGTGGCGGCATTTCTTCACGCGCTTAACAGTAGCGGCGGAAAACCGATTGAAACCTTATCCCCTAAAGAAGCCCGCGCGGTGCTTACAGGGGTGCAGAAAGGTGCCACGCTGCCGCCTGCACAGATTTCTGAAAAGACCATTACGGCACTGGGTAAACCGCTGACGCTGACAATAGTCAAACCAGCCCATGCCGCTGGCGTACTGCCTGTGTTTATGTTTTTCCACGGCGGTGGCTGGGTGCTGGGTGATTTTCCGACACATGAACGTCTGGTACGCGATCTCGTGAATGAATCCGGTGCTGCGGCCGTGTTTGTAAACTACACGCCTTCGCCGGAAGCGCACTATCCGGTCGCCATTACCCAGGCTTACGAGGCAACAAAATGGGTAGCCGAACACGGCGCTGAAATTGGGGTGGACGGTAAGCGCCTGGCTCTGGTGGGGAACAGCGTAGGCGGAAATATGGTTGCCGCCGTTGCGCTGCAGGCTAAGCAGAATAAAACCCCGGCTATTCGCTACGATGTAATGCTGTGGCCTGTCACCGATGCAAACTTTGACGATGCTTCTTATAAGCAGTTTGCCAATGGCTACTTCCTGACCCGTAACATGATGAAGTGGTTCTGGGACAACTACACCACCTCAGAAAAAGATCGAAACAGCATTCTGGCCTCGCCGCTGCGCGCAACCAAAGAAGAACTGGCGGGTTTACCGCCGACGCTGATTCAGACCGCCGAACTGGATGTCCTGCGCGACGAAGGGGAAGCGTTTGGCCGTAAACTGGACGCGGCCGGCGTGCCGGTAACCGTTACCCGCTACAACGGCATGATCCACGACTTTGGTTTGCTGAATGCCCTGAGTAAAGAGCCAACGGTACGCACAGCGATAAGCCAGGCGTCCGTGGAGCTGAAGGAACATCTTAAGTAAGCATTGCCCGACCGGGGAGGTGCGTCTTCTTCTCCCCGGCAGAAATACTGTTAATAAAATCAGCCGGATAACGCCGGCTGATTTTTTTGCCTTATATGTCGACCTGGTGCCCCGCGTTACCCTTTTCCGCATCAGCAGAGGCTGTGCCTTATGGGTTTCGACAGGGTCTCGTAAGACAGCCGAAGGACGCAGAATAAAAAAGCCCGCAATCATGCGGGCTTCGTGCTTGATATAACCGACTGTCGGGCTATGCCGAAAGCGGGATTACTCCCACTCAATCGTCGCCGGTGGCTTACCGGAAATGTCATAGACCACGCGGGAAATGCCGTTCACTTCGTTAATGATACGATTGGACACGCGGCCCAGGAAATCATACGGCAGGTGCGCCCAGTGGGCAGTCATGAAGTCGATGGTTTCGACCGCACGCAGTGAAACGACCCAGTCGTATTTACGGCCATCGCCCATTACGCCCACGGAACGGACGGGCAGGAACACCGTAAAGGCCTGGCTGACTTTATTGTAGAGATCGGCTTTATGCAGCTCTTCAATAAAGATGGCATCCGCACGGCGCAGCAGGTCACAGTACTCTTTCTTCACCTCACCCAGCACGCGTACGCCCAGACCCGGGCCCGGGAACGGATGGCGATAAAGCATATCGTACGGCAGGCCCAGTTCCAGACCGATCTTACGCACTTCGTCTTTAAACAGCTCACGTAATGGCTCGACCAGGCCCATCTTCATCTCTTTTGGCAGGCCGCCGACGTTGTGGTGCGATTTGATGACGTGGGCTTTACCGGTGGCAGAGGCAGCGGATTCAATCACATCCGGATAGATGGTGCCCTGTGCCAGCCACTTCACGTCTTCCAGGCGCAGCGCCTGCTCGTCAAAAACTTCGACGAAAACGCGGCCAATGATTTTACGCTTCGCTTCAGGGTCACTTTCTCCGGCCAGCGCATCCAGGAAGCGCGCTTCACCATCGACGTGAACAATGTTCAGACCAAAGTGATCGCCAAACATATCCAGCACCTGCTGCGCTTCGTTCAGACGCAACAGACCGTTATCCACGAAAACGCAGGTCAGATTTTTACCAATCGCACGGTGCAGCAGCATCGCGGTCACAGAGGAATCGACACCACCGGACAAGCCCAGAATGACTTTGTCGTCGCCCACCTGTGCACGCAGGCGCTCAACGGCATCCTCAATGATTTTGGCCGGTGTCCAGAGCGCTTCACACTGGCAGATATCGATAACGAAACGCTCCAGCATGCGCAGGCCCTGGCGCGTATGGGTGACTTCCGGGTGGAACTGCACGCCATAGAAGCGCTTCTCTTCGTTCGCCATAATCGCAAACGGACAGGTTTCCGTGCTGGCAACGGTGACGAAGTCAGCCGGAATCGCGGTCACCTTGTCACCGTGACTCATCCAGACATCCAGCAACGGTTTGCCTGATGCGCTGATAGCATCCTCGATATCGCGAATCAGTGCGCTGGCGGTGTTCACCTCTACCTGCGCATAGCCAAATTCGCGCTCGTTAGAGCCTTCGACCTTACCACCCAGCTGCATAGCCATGGTTTGCATGCCATAACAGACGCCCAGCACGGGCACGCCAGCCGTGAAAACGTAGTCAGGTGCGCGCGGACTGTCGTGTTCTGTGGTGCTTTCCGGGCCACCCGACAGGATGATACCGCTGGGATTGAACTCGCGAATCTGCGCTTCGGTAACGTCCCAGGCCCAGAGTTCACAGTACACGCCAAGCTCACGGACGCGACGCGCCACCAGTTGCGTGTATTGAGAACCAAAATCGAGAATCAGAATGCGGTGCTTATGGATATTTTCCGTCGTCATTGAGGGTTTTCCAAAACGGTGACTTGATAAAGTAAAGCGCCCGGCTGTCGCCGGGCGGGAAATCTTGCGGGGTTATGAACCCATGCGGTAGTTCGGCGACTCTTTGGTGATGGTCACATCGTGCACGTGGCTCTCATTGATGCCCGCACCGCTGATACGGACGAATTCTGCTTTAGTGCGCAGATCGTCAATGGTCGGGCAACCGGTCAGACCCATACATGAACGCAGACCGCCCATTTGCTGATGCACGATCTCTTTCAGGCGGCCTTTATAGGCTACACGGCCTTCGATGCCTTCCGGCACCAGCTTGTCAGCGGCGTTGTCGGTCTGGAAATAACGGTCTGATGAACCTTTAGACATCGCACCCAGTGACCCCATCCCACGATAGGATTTAAAGGCACGGCCCTGGTAAAGTTCGATTTCACCCGGCGATTCTTCTGTACCTGCCAGCATAGAACCTACCATGACACAGGAAGCACCTGCCGCGATGGCTTTGGCGATATCACCTGAGAAACGGATACCGCCGTCAGCGATAACAGGGATGCCCGTGCCTTCCAGCGCCGCAACAGCGTCAGAAACGGCGGTGATCTGCGGAACACCGACACCGGTAACGATACGGGTCGTACAGATGGATCCCGGACCGATGCCCACTTTAACGGCGCTTACGCCCGCTTCAACCAGCGCCAGCGCACCCGCGCCAGTCGCCACGTTGCCGCCGACGATTTCGAGATCAGGGTATTTCGCGCGGGTTTCCCGGATGCGCTGCAGTACACCTTCAGAGTGGCCATGAGAAGAGTCGATCAGTAAGACGTCAACACCGGCAGCCACCAGTGCATCCACGCGCTCTTCGTTGCCCGCACCGGCACCGACAGCAGCACCCACACGCAGACGGCCCTGCGCATCTTTACAGGCATTAGGCTTACGTTCGGCTTTCTGGAAATCTTTTACGGTGATCATGCCCAGCAGATGGAAGCTGTCGTCCACGACCAGGGCTTTCTCGACGCGTTTTTCGTGCATTCTTTGCAGAACAACGTCGCGGGCTTCGCCTTCTTTCACCGTCACCAGACGCTCTTTCGGCGTCATCACGGCAGTGACAGGCTGGTTCAGATCGGTCACAAAGCGCACATCGCGACCGGTGATGATGCCCACCAGTTCGTTTTTCGCGTTCACCACAGGGTAACCAGCAAAACCGTTGCGCTCGGTCAGCGCTTTAACTTCGGCCAGTGTGGTGGTGGGCAGTACGGTCTGTGGTTCGGTAACCACGCCGCTTTCATGTTTTTTGACTTTACGGACTTCGTCTGCCTGGCGTTCAATTGACATGTTTTTATGAATGAAGCCCAGACCGCCTTCCTGTGCCAGCGCAATCGCCAGGCCCGCTTCGGTCACGGTATCCATCGCAGCAGAAAGCATGGGAATGCTCAGGCGAATATTTTTGGTCAGTTGCGTGCTGAGGTCGGCCGTATTAGGCAGGACGGTGGAGTGAGCAGGAACGAGCAGGACGTCGTCGAAAGTGAGTGCTTCTTTAGCGATTCTTAACATGGCAATACTCCACCTCGGGTGCGTGAGAATAGATAAAATATTGCCGCGGCATTATACAGGGCGTAATCGATTGCCTCCACTAGTTTTTTAGAAAAAGTCTTGATCCGCGCAACAGGGCCTGTAGTATCGACTAATTAACCTACTGATTTGGAATTTGATCTTCGTCACATGTCGCTGCCACCGAACGCCAATATTTTTACCGTAAGTCGTCTCAATACCACAGTGCGTCAGCTGCTGGAAAATGAGATGGGCCTGGTGTGGCTGAGTGCCGAAATCTCTAATTTTACCCAGCCGGCTTCTGGCCACTGGTACTTCACGCTGAAAGATGATGGTGCACAGGTGCGCTGCGCGATGTTTCGTAACAGCAACCGTCGTGTGACCTTTCGCCCGCAACATGGTCAGCAGATCTTAGTTCGCGCCAATATCACGCTGTATGAGCCGCGCGGCGATTATCAGCTGATTATTGAAAGCATGCATCCCGCCGGTGAAGGCCTGCTCCAGCAGCAGTTCGAACAGTTGAAAGCAAAGCTGGCACAGGAAGGCCTGTTCGCACCAGAACATAAGAAGCCCTTGCCGCAACCGGCAAAGCAGGTCGGCGTCATAACGTCTGCTACCGGCGCGGCGCTGCACGATGTACTGCGCGTGCTTCACCGTCGCGATCCCTCACTACCGGTCGTGATTTATCCCACCGCCGTACAGGGCGTAGATGCGCCTGCCGCGATCGTACGTGCGATTGAAATCGCTAACCAGCGTGCAGAGTGCGACGTGTTAATCGTGGGACGCGGCGGCGGTTCGCTGGAAGATCTGTGGAGCTTTAATGACGAGCGCGTGGCGCGCGCTATCTTTGCCAGCCACATTCCCGTGGTCAGTGCTGTCGGGCATGAAACTGACGTCACGATTGCTGATTTTGTCGCTGACCTGCGCGCCCCAACGCCATCGGCTGCGGCAGAAATTGTCAGCCGTAATCAGCTTGAGCTGTTGCGTCAACTTCAGTCACAGCAGCAGCGGCTGGAAATGGCAATGGATTACTATCTGGCGCGTCAGCAGCGCCTGTTCAGCCGTTTAGATCATCGCCTGCAGCAGCAACATCCGCAGTTGCGCCTTGCGCGCCAGCAGACCCTGCTGTTCCGGCTACAACAGCGCCTGGGCGATGCGATGGAAACACGGCTTCGCCACGCCAGCCGTCAGCAGGATCGCCTGGCACAGCGGTTGGCCCAACAGCAGCCACAAGAACGCCTGTATCAGGCACAAAAAAGTCTGCAGAACTGGCACTATCGCCTGCAGCAGGCCATGGAAAAAATGCTTAACCGCGATAAACAACGTTTTGGTCAGCTTGCCGCGCAACTGGAAGGCGTCAGCCCGCTCGCCACGCTGGCGCGGGGTTTCAGCGTTACGACGGATACCCATGGACAGGTCGTGAAAAAAACTGGTCAGTTGAATAAGGGCGATCGGTTACGCACCCGCCTTGATGATGGCTGGGTTGAAAGCCAGGTCACGCAACTTATTCCTGAAAAACCGAGACGAAAGAAAAGCATTTCTTAACTATACTTCCTGGTACATCCCTCATGCCAAGGAGTCTCAAATGGCTTTCAGCGTTATTCCTCCCTATATTCTTCGCAAAATTATCGATCACGGCACCGGCCACCAGCAGGAGCAGGCACGTCGTACACTGACCCATGTTCAGCACCTGATGGCTGAACACTGGAAAAAGACGGCAGCGCCAAAAACCACGCAGGCCGGGAAGATTGAGCGTGAAATCTATGATGCCAAAAACCAGGAAACATTACCTGGCACGCTGGTGCGTAAAGAAGGCCAGTCTTCAAATGGTGACGTTGCTGCCGACGAAGCCGGGAACTATCTTGGTGTCACACACGACTTTTTCTGGCAAATCTATAAACGAAATTCTCTGGATAATCACGGTCTGAAACTAGCTGGGACGGTTCACTACGGTGAGAAGTACTAAAACGCGTTCTGGAACGGTCAGCAAATGGTGTTTGGCGACGGTGATGGCGAAATCTTTAACCGCTTCACGATTGCGATTGATGTGGTGGCGCATGAGTTGTCGCACGGCGTCACAGAAACCGAAGCCGGTTTGATCTATTTTGAACAGGCCGGTGCGTTGAACGAGTCCATGTCTGATGTGTTTGGTTCGCTGGTGAAACAGTTTAGTCTGAAACAGACAGCCGATAAGGCCGACTGGATCATCGGTGAAGGGCTGCTGGCAAAAGGCATCAATGGTAAGGGTCTGCGGTCAATGTCACATCCCGGCACCGCTTACGATGACCCGATGCTGGGGAAAGATCCTCAGCCAGGCCACATGAAGGACTATATTAAAACACGTGAGGATAACGGCGGTGTGCACCTGAACTCCGGAATTCCTAATCGTGCCTTTTATCTGGCCGCAAAAGCCCTGGGCGGATATGCCTGGGAGCGAGCGGGTCAGGCATGGTACGACACGCTGTGCGATAAAGATTTACATCAGGATGCGGACTTCAAAGCCTTTGCACAACTCACCGTGCAGCATGGTAAAAAGCGCTTCGACACCACGGTGGCGAGCGCAATTGAACAAGCGTGGAAAGAGGTAGGCGTGTTATGAGTCAACTCCCCGAGCTCACCGATGACGCAACGATTGTGGTAACGCAAGAAGGCGGCTTTGCTTTTATTCCTGGCTTACGGAATGAGCGTCGATTTCCGTTGGGCGAACTTCCGCCTCCCGAAAAAGCGCACGTCTGTCAGGTACTGGAACGGGCGATGCCTTTGGGCGAACTCAAGGAAAAAGCAGCAGAGGTGGGACGCGGGGATCAACGTTACTTCCGCATCCAGATTCAATATGCCACGCGCCAGCAGTCCGGCACGGTCGTCATACTGGTTCCCGAGCAACAGGCGCCGCCAGAACTCAAGTCGCTGTTGCGCGACGGTAAGTAACAAAGCCGCCTTCTCAGAAGGCGGCTTCGGGTTTGCCCTGCGGCACGTCTTATGAACCCGTAGCTTATCCTGTCGGGAAAACGGGTTTTCCGTTACGCAAAAAAAAGGGCCACGATGGCCCTTTTGTTTTATCGTCGCTTATTTGCTGTCTGGCAGCGCATAAGCAATCACATAGTCACCACGATCCGGCGACTGGCGTGCGCCGCCCGCGGAAATCACGATGTACTGTTTACCGGTTTTCGGTGAGACATAACTCATCGGTCCACCCTGACTGCCGACAGGCAAACGGGCTTTCCAGACTTCTTTACCGGTGGCGCTATCGAACGCGCGCAGGTAGTAGTCCTGAGTACCGGCAATAAACACCAGTCCACCCTGCGTCGCCAGCGTACCGCCCAGCGTCGGCATGCCAATAGGCATTTTCGCGCGCATTTTGATGCCGAACGGACCGGTATCTTCTACCGTACCTACCGGCACCTGCCAGACGATTTTCTGGGTTTTCATGTCAATCGCAGACAGGGTACCAAACGGTGGCGCCTGGCAAGGAATACCCAACGGTGACATAAAGCGGTTTTTGTTCACGGCATAAGGCGTGCCTTTCAACGGAACCGCGCCCATACCGGTATTGATGGCTTCCCCCCCGTTGCTGCCGCGTGAAATTTTGCTGGTATCAACCGGGATCATCTGTACCCATAATCCTAAACGCATGTCGTTAACAAACAACAGGTTGTTATTCGGATCGGTGGACATACTGCCCCAGTTCATCCCGCCCAGTGAACCCGGGAAACTCAGCGACTTATCAGTGCCAGGTACGGTAAACAGGCCGTTGTAGCGCATTGACTTAAACGCGATACGGCAGGCCAGCTGATCGAACGGGGTTGCGCCCCACATATCCGACTCTTTCAGCGTCTGATTACCAATCATCGGCATACCGGTCGAATGCGGCTGGGTTTTTGTATATTGCTCGTTCGGGATATCACCCTGCGGCATCGGCAGCTCTTCAACCTTGGTGAGCGGCTTACCGGTCAGACGATCCAGCACAAAAATCATGCCGGTTTTACCGCCGATGACGACCGCAGGTTTGGTGCTGCCATCCTTCATCGGGAAGTCGATCAGGCTGGGCTGCATCGGCAGGTCGAAGTCCCACAGATCGTTATGAACGTTCTGATAAACCCACTTCTCTTTACCGGTTGTCGCGTCCAGCGCGAGTACCGAGGCTCCATATTTATGGTCCAGCGCGGTACGATTGGCTCCCCACAGGTCAACGGAGGAGCTGCCCATAGGAATGAACACGGTGTTCATGGCCGCATCGTACGACATCGGCGCCCAGGAGTTCGGCGTACTGCGCGTATAGTCCTTGCCAGGCATCAGGATGGCATTAGGATCGACATTGCCCGGGTCAAACGCCCAGCGCATTTTACCGGTGATCACATCAAAACCGCGCAACACGCCGCCAGGCATGTCGGTTTTCACGTTATCCGCCACGCGGCCGCCCACGACCACCGTGGTTCCGGCAAGCGTTGGGGCTGAGGTCAGCTGATAAAGCGGATCGGGCGCATCACCTAAGCCCGCTTTCAGATCGACGATGCCATGGTTACCGAAGTCTTCACAGAATTCACCGTTGTCGGCGTTGATCGCAATCAGGCGCGCATCGATAGTATTCATCAGAATACGGCGCTGACAGCTGTCTCCTGCCGCCAGCGTTATGGCCGGTACTGGCGTTGAGCCGGGCTGCGTTGGCTGGTTCAGCGGTTTCGTCGCGTCGAAATAGGCCAGACCACGGCAGCGAGGCCAGACTTCAGCCTGTGCGTTGATTTCACGCTTCCAGATCTGCTTTCCACTGTCAGCTTCGACGGCAATGACATTATTGTGCGGCGTGCACAGGTAAAGTGTATTACCGACCTGCAACGGCGTTTCCTGATCTTCCGCACCGTTACCGGTTGGGCTTTCGGGAATGTCCCCCGTACGGTAAGTCCAGGCAACCTGCAGATCCTTCACGTTGTCACGGGTTATCTGATCGAGCGCGACAAAACGGCTGCCGCCAGCGGTATTACCGTAGTTATCCCAGTTTTGCTGTTGCTTCGATTTCTCTACCGGAATCAGCGGCAGTTCAGGACCCGTTGCCGCCACAGTTGGATGCGGCTGGAACATCTGGACTAATGTAGCCACCATACCCACGGCGATGACGGCAGACAGCGCATAAGAGAGTTTTGCCAGCGAAGGTTTATTCTCGCGCTTGCGTAAGGCGGGCCAGGTAAGGAAGGCCAGAATCATTAAACCGGCGGGCACCATCAGGCGAGAAACCAGTGGCCAGAAGACCAGGCCAGCGTCCACCACCGCCCAGACTAAAGTCCCTACAAATGCCAGCAGGAAAAGCACAACCGCTGAGGATTTTGCCCGTAAAAACTGAATGGCTGACAGCACGATAACGATGCCCGCAACCAGGAAATACCAACTGCCGCCAAGCGTTGCGAGTTGTCCCCCGCCAACAGCAAAGAACAGGCCGGTTGCCAGTAGCACCAGCCCGAGCAGCACAGACCATATTCTCAATCCTTTACCGGATCGAGAGGATGTTTCAGCCATAACACTTACTCTCCTGATAAACAAAGTCCGCTCTTTCGCCCGCCGCTTTTCGCGCGTATCGCGGTTAACGTTGCAGGTTAATGAGACGGCGTTGTTTTAATTCCAATTAAATCAGACCTGCGTCCATGAAATGAATGATATGTTTCCGGAGGAAGCCAGAGCAGGCGATACTCCGTCATGACGCGGCGAAATTGTACCACCTGGTACATTATGCAGTGAGGTTTTAAACCTGTTTGTGGCTTTGTTGAATAATAGGGCTTTGTTGAATAATAGGTAATCATTCTGTTTTGTCTGCACTGTTTTGGTAGAAAACGCTGATGCCAGACAGAACACCGTCATACGCAAGCATGTAACGCATTGATTTTATGTTATCTGAAACAACCGTTTTCATAGTACCACAGCATAAAATCCATTTATTCAACAAAGCCCCTGTTTGTTACTAAGCAATAGCATTTTCGCTACAAATTTTTACGCTGGATAAGGCCACGCCGATCCAGAGAGTAGCCCAGCGGACAACTAAAGTGATGTTTTGAGCTTTTAAGGGGGCGAGGATGTACGTCAGTCGGTATCGGGAAAGTAAACCCGCATGCTGGCAGACGTCATCGGTCACCTCGCCTCAGTCACGTAAGGGTTGATGACAATCGGGACAGACAGGCGCCCTGTGACAGCGGATATCCCATCCTGGGCAGTGGACCTTGCCGCTGTCGGGTACGAAATGTCCACAGTTCTGGCGCAGCGTTTTTCACCATTGTGTAAATAAGCACAATGCCAGGGCAAAAAAAAAGGGCCATCTGGCCCTCGATTAGTTAACGCTTATTTTTCTTCATGTGCGCCATCAGACGCTTACGCTTACGCTGTTGCGTTGGCGTTAACAGGTTACGCTTGCCTTCATACGGGTTTTCACCCTCTTTAAACTGAATGCGGATTGGCGTGCCCATTACGTTCAGAGAACGACGGAAATAGTTCATCAGGTAACGCTTGTAGGAGTCCGGTAAATCTTTCACCTGGTTGCCGTGAATCACCACAATCGGTGGGTTATAGCCACCCGCGTGGGCGTACTTCAGCTTAACGCGGCGACCACGCACCAGCGGTGGCTGATGGTCTTCTGCCGCCATGTTCATGATGCGCGTCAGCAGCGAGGTGTTTACACGCTTCGTTGAGCAGTCGTACGCTTCGGTTACCGATTCAAACAGGTTGCCTACACCGCTGCCATGCAGCGCAGAAATAAAGTGCACGCGCGCAAAGTCGATGAAGCCCAGACGGAAGTCCAGCGTCTCTTTGACTTCATCACGCACTTCCTGCGACAGACCATCCCACTTGTTCACCACGATCACCAGTGAGCGGCCGCTGTTCAGGATAAAGCCGAGCAGTGACAAATCCTGATCGGAAATGCCGGCGCGCGCATCGATCACCAGCATCACCACGTTAGCGTCTTCAATCGCCTGCAGGGTTTTGATGACCGAGAATTTCTCCACCGTATCGGTGATTTTGCCGCGCTTACGCACCCCGGCGGTATCGATCAGCACATATTCACGATCGTCACGTTCCATCGGGATGTAGATACTGTCGCGCGTGGTGCCTGGCATGTCATAAACGACCACGCGATCTTCACCCAGAATGCGGTTAGTCAGCGTAGACTTACCGACGTTTGGACGTCCGACAATCGCCAGCTTGATCGGCAGTGTGGTCGGGTCGAAATCGTCCTCTTCTTCCTCTTCCTCACCGTTCTCTTCTGCGGCTAACGCGGCCCAGTAGGCTTCGTTTTCATCTTCTTCGGTGACTTCTACGGGATCAACCTTTTCCATCCACGGCAGCAGCGCCGTCTCCAGCAGGCTGGTCACACCACGGCCGTGGGACGCGGCGATAGCGTAGATCTCCCCCAGACCCAGTGAATAGAAATCCACAATCGCCTGATCCGGATCGAGCCCGTCCGTTTTATTCGCGACCAGGAATGTCGCTTTTTGACGTGCGCGCAGATGTTTTGCAATTTGCTGATCGGCGGGCATCATGCCTGCACGGGCATCCACCATAAACAGCACCACGTCGGCTTCTTCAATCGCCAGCAGCGACTGTTCCGCCATACGCGTTTCAACACCGTCTTCGGTGCCATCAATACCGCCGGTATCGATAACAATGAATTCGCGCCCTTCCACTTCGGCGCGACCATATTTGCGATCGCGAGTCAGTCCAGGAAAATCCGCTACCAGCGCATCTCGTGTGCGAGTTAAACGGTTAAACAGCGTAGATTTTCCCACATTGGGACGCCCAACCAGCGCGACCACAGGTACCATAACAATGCCTCAATAATGTATTAATTCGCCCGAATGGCGTGATTATAACGGCTTTAGCCGTTCAGTTCAGGCTTACGGCGCAAAGGATACCATGCCTGACTAAAAACGAAACGGCCCCTGATGAAATCAGGAGCCGCTGTGCCGGAAGGATAACCCTGCCTGACAACTTACCCGTTAGCGGGTAATGGCATAAACTTCACCATCTTTCGACTGAATCAGCAGCTTGTCGCTGGCGACAACAGGCTCAGTCTGGAAGCCCGAGCTATCCAGTTTTTGCTGGGCAACAAAGCGGCCATCCGTGGTGTTCAGCCAGTGCAGGTAGCCTTCGCCGTCACCGACGACGATGTAGCCATTATACAGCACCGGTGAGGTCAGATTACGATGCAGCAGCTCGCTTTGACGCCAGATAGCGACACCGCCATCCGCATTCAGGGCAATCACACGATCGTCCTGATCCACCAGGTAGATACGCCCGGCATCGACAATCAGATCTTTCACGCCGCCAATTTCACGTTTCCATAAAATCTGCCCTGAACGCAGATCCAGTGCGGAAAGGTTGCCATTGTACGCCAGCGCGTAAACCACACCATTTACAATGATCGGCGTGGTATCCACGTCGCTCAGGCGGTCGATTTCCGTCGCCCCGCTCGGCTGTGAAATACGCTGCTGCCAAATCAACTGGCCCTGATTCATGATCACGGCGCTGACGCGTCCGTTGTCGCCGCCCACAATCGCGCCACCAAAGGCAACTGACGGGGCTGATTCACCGCGCAGCGACAGCGCAGGCATGTCCAGGTTCACGGTCCACTTCACCGCCCCGGTCGCCTGATCCAGACCCTGCAACATACCGTTACTGGTATGAATCAGCACCAGGCCATCGCTGACCACAGGACGCGACAGCGCTTCGCCAGCCGCTTTAGCTTGCCATACAATCGAACCATCACTGGTGTTCAGGGCATAAACCTGACCGCGCTCACTGCCGATATACAGGCGATCGCCGCTGACGGTAATACCACCGGACAGCATGGCAGACAGGTTTTTAGAGAAGAAGCCGGTTTTCTCAGAGAGGTCGACTTTCCATTTTTCTTTGCCATCCGCTGCATCGAGCGCTTTTACGATACCAAAGCGGTCAGCCGCATAAACGGTGCCGTCTTGCCAGGTCGGATGCAGGTTGGAATAGAAATCGCCAATCCCGTCGCCCACGCCTGTACTCCATACTGTCTTCGGCGTGAACTGGTTTTCCACTTTCGGCAATGGGGCCATTTTCACTACATCTTCTTCGCCGCTGAACAGCGAGCAACCGCTGAGCAGGGTGACTGAAATCAGCCCCGGCAGCAGGTATTTACGTAATTCCATGCGCTCTCTCTTGACTGGCTTAGCTTAAGTTATTCATCTTCATCTGCATCATTTGCTTCAGCGCCGGAGACGCGTCAGATTCGACGCCTTTACTCCATGCATCGCGCGCGCCCTGCTTATCGCCTTTGCTCAGCAGCGCTTCGCCGCGGATGTCAGCCACAATGGCTGTCCAGCCATCACCCTTCACACCGTCAAGGGTTTTAAGTGCCGCATCAGCCTGATTCTGTTGCAGTTGAATGCGTGCCAGGCGCAGGTTAATTACCGCCTGCAGATTGGCATCTTTGGTGTCTTTTAATCCGTTTTGCAGCAGGCTTTCGGCCTTGTCCAGCTGATTGCTGTCGACATACTGCTTCGCCAGATCCAGCGCCGCCAGGGCACCATAGGTGTTGCTGTTTTCGCGGGCAAACGTGTTAACGGCTTCCAGCGTTTCAGGCTTGCTGACCTGCATGGCACTGGTGAGTTTCTGGTACTCAGCCGACACGGTTTTAGCAGAATCCTGCTCATGGCTCGACCAGTAACGCCAGCCACCTAATGCAGCAATACCGATAACCACACCAATGGCTAATGCTTTACCGTTGTTGGCGAAAAAGCGACGCAGCGCATCAACCTGTTCGTTCTCATTGCTATACACTTCCACGCAATCCCTCTCCTTTCAATGGTTGTGCCATAACGCGCTTACTGTAACAGCGTGCGCAGTGCAGCCGCAGCATCCGCCTGCGCCAGCGTTTGCTGTTCGCCATTGCGCAGATCTTTAATCACGACCTGGCCGGCTTTCTGTTCATCTTCACCCAGCACCAGCGCCACGCGAGCGCCCCACTTATCTGCGCGTGCAAATTGCTTCTTGAAGTTCCCGCCGCCGAAGTTAGTCATCAACTTCATATCGGGCAGCTGATCACGCAATTTTTCGGCCAGCTGCATTGCCGCTGACTGAACGCCCTGACCTGAAGCGATAACATAGACATCGACATTACGCGCGGGTTCAAATTCTGGGTTCACCGCCTGCACTAACAACACCAGACGCTCCATGCCCATGGCAAAACCGACACCTGGCGTCGCACGTCCACCCAGTTGTTCGACCAGGCCATCGTAACGTCCGCCGCCGCATACGGTGCCCTGCGAGCCAAGGCTGTCGGTGACCCATTCAATCACCGTGCGGTTGTAGTAATCGAGCCCACGTACCAGGCGCTGATTCACCGTGTAAGCGATACCGGCATCATCTAACAACGCACGCAGGCCATCGAAGTGGGCACGTGATTCTTCATCGAGGAAGTCACCAAGCTGAGGCGCATCGTTCAGCAGCGTCTGAATATCCGGGTTTTTACTGTCAAGCACGCGCATTGGGTTGCTGTACATGCGGCGTTTGCAGTCCTCGTCCAGCGCCTCTTTATGCTGTTCCAGAAAGGCAACCAGCGCCTCGCGGTAACTGGCGCGCGCGTCAAGTGAACCGATAGAGTTCAGTTCAAGGCGCACATGGTCGGCGATACCTAACGCTTTCCACCAGCGGGCGTTCAGCATAATCAGCTCGGCATCAATATCCGGCCCCTGCAGGCCAAAGACTTCCACACCAATCTGGTGGAACTGGCGATAGCGCCCTTTTTGCGGACGCTCGTAGCGAAACATAGGGCCCATGTACCACAGGCGCTGTTCCTGATTGTAAAGCAAGCCGTGTTCGATACCGGCACGTACGCAGCCTGCCGTCCCTTCCGGACGAAGCGTCAGGCTTTCGCCATTACGATCGTCAAAGGTGTACATCTCTTTTTCAACCACATCGGTGACTTCACCGATTGCACGTTTGAACAGGGGAGTTTGCTCTACAATAGGTAAGCGAATTTCGCTGTAACCATAACTCGCCAGCACGGACTTCAGGACATCTTCAACTCGTTGCCAGATGGCCGTATCCGCAGGCAGAAAATCGTTCATCCCGCGAATCGCTTGAATATTCTTCGCCACGTTAAAATCTCTTAATGCAAAAAAACCTGTCCGGCATCATACCTCATGAGGATGAAACCGCACAGGCTCAGCTAAAAAAGTCGTGCATGCCGTACGCGCAAAGGATTATTTTTCCAGTTGCTGTACGTCGATACGACGGGTTTCATCCAGCATCGCCGCTTTGGCGCGAATGCGTGCTTCCAGTTGATCGATCATATTGTCATTGTCGAGACGATCGCGCTGACGGACACCGTCTTCGTAGAAACCGCTTTTCTTGTTGCTGCCGGTCACGCCCAGCGTGGACACTGTCGCTTCGCCCGGACCATTCACCACACAGCCAATGATAGAGACATCCATCGGCGTGATAATGTCTTCCAGTCGCTGCTCCAGCGCGTTTACCGTGCCAATCACGTCAAACTCCTGACGAGAACAGGTCGGGCAGGCAATGAAGTTAATGCCGCGTGAACGGATACGCAGCGACTTCAGGATATCAAAGCCCACTTTAACTTCTTCTACCGGGTCAGCGGCCAGCGAGATACGCAGTGTGTCGCCGATGCCTTCTGAAAGCAGTAATCCCAGACCAATAGCGGATTTTACTGCCCCCGCGCGTGCGCCGCCCGCTTCGGTGATCCCCAGGTGCAGCGGCTGCTCAATTTGTTTGGCCAGCAGACGATAGGACTCAACGGCCAGGAACACATCCGAGGCTTTTACGCTGATTTTAAACTGATCGAAGTTGAGGCGATCCAGATGATCGACATGACGCATGGCCGATTCCAGCAGGGCCTGCGGCGTAGGTTCGCCGTATTTTTCCTGCAGATCTTTTTCCAGCGATCCGGCGTTAACCCCGATGCGGATGGGAATATTTTTATCGCGGGCACAGTCAACAACAGAGCGGATACGCTCGTTGTTACCAATGTTGCCGGGGTTGATGCGCAGGCAATCCACACCGTACTCCGCCACTTTCAGCGCGATACGGTAGTCAAAATGGATATCGGCGACCAGCGGGACATTGACCTGCTGCTTAATCAGTTTAAACGCTTCGGCGGCATCCATCGTGGGCACCGACACGCGAACGATATCCACCCCCACGCGCTCAAGGGCTTTGATCTGACTGACCGTCGCGGCCACATCGGTGGTGCGGGTGTTCGTCATTGACTGAACGGCGATGGGCGCACCATCGCCAATCGGCACCTGGCCGACGTAAATACGTTTGGACTTACGGCGGATAATGGGTGCTTGGTTATGCATATTTCTTCTCCACAATTGCCCGGAACACGCGTTACGCTGTTATTGCGCACCCAACGTCAGGCGAGCAACCTGGTTATTACGGATAAAGCGACTTAAATCAACGGGTTTATTCTGATATTCGACATGAACAGCTGCCGGCGCACCAATTTTCAGACGATACGGGGCCGTTCCTGACAGGCTCAGTTTACCGCCACTGCGCTGAATACCGCTAAACAGTTTTTTGCCCGTCGCATCGCTGACTTCCAGCCAGCAATCAGCCGTGAAAGTCATCACCACCGCATTCGGATCGGCGGCAGGTTCGCTGACGGCCGCTGCGCCCACAGGCATGGGCTGCGTAGCGTTCGACGACGTCGGTGCAGTAGTGTTCTCTACGGGTGCCTGACTGGGTGAAACCACGGCATTGTTCTCTGCCGAAGAGGAGGTGGCTGCATTTGCGTTGTCGTTTTCAGCGGGCGTGCTGGCCGCTGTGCCACTGTTAGCAGGAGCAGGGTTCGCCGCGCTGTTTCCACTGGTTAACGGCACGCTGGTACTGTTATCCGCTGCCGCGGAGGACGAACCACTGTTTTGCCCTAAGGGAATCGACTGGCTGTTGTCACCGCTGCTGCCGTTTTGGTCGGACATCGACACCAGTTCATCCTGAGAGGCTTTATGGTTTTGCCACCACCAGGCCCCCGTCAGACCCACGACAACAAAGACCACCAGCCAGGTGAAGATCATTAACCAGCCGTCCCGCTTCTTGCGGCGTTTACCCAATGAGAAGCTTTGCATCGGTTCGATTTTGGCTGCCCGCACTGGCGTCTGTTTTGCCATCATCGGCAGCAGTTCCTCTTCAGGAATATGCACCAGACGCGCATAGGAACGAATATAACCGCGCAGGAAGGTAGAGGCTAAATCCGCAGGTGACTTGTCTTCTTCAATATCACGCACGGTAGAAAGTTTAAGGCACAGGCGTTCAGCGACATTTTGCTGCGTAAGTCCCATTTGCTCACGGGCGATACGCAGGCGGGCACCTGTGGAATGAACTGCAGAATTTTCTTGAGTGGCTTCAGTATTCATTAGCTAAATAACGCTGGTACTTTATCGATTGCGGAAAACGTCGCACTAACTGGTCGCCATAACGTGAAACGTCTGCGTGATTTCCCTGTTGCGCGGCGAAACGTATGTGTAACGCCAGGCTGCGTGCCGTCTCCGGCAGCGGCTGGTAAAGCTCTAACAATAGCGCCAGGTTAGCCCATTGGTCATGTTCGACCGCTCTTTCAGCTTCAGCCAGCAGCGATTCTCCCTTACTTCTGTCCACATCACGCGCATAAGACAATGCTGCTCGCGCTGACTGTCTGTCCCCTGCCCGCAGATAACAATATCCCGACAGTTCGTACGCATCGATGCGGGCGTCTCCTTCCTGCGCATCTTTTGCCCGGATAAACTGTTGATGCGCTTCATCATACTGCCCTAAAGTGCAAAGAAACGCACCGTAATTGTTAGCGATGTAACCATTATATGGGGCAATTTGCTGCGCCTGTAAAAAATGAAGATGCGCAGCAGAAGTTTGCCCTTGACGCTGAGCGAGCCTGGCAAAGGCCAGCTGCACCCGATAATCCTTTGGCGCTGCCGCCTGCGCGCGAAGGAAATTACGGCGCGCCGCACTGTAATCGTTTACGGCAAGGTAATGCATACCCAGCTGTAAACGCAATTCTGCGGCCCCGGGTTGCGACGGTGAACTGACACAACCGCTTACAACAAAAACGGTCAGTAGCCGCGCGCCTGCTCCTTTGCGCATAAGGTTTCCTCCCTGTCATCCGTGTGGTGAGCAGCAGCCTGCCACGCCGGTAACCGATCAGAAACCCTGTTCGTCCGCCTTTCAGATCGCCTTCACAGATATGGCTTCACCGGCCATCTTCTTACGCAGGGTACGTTTGGTGCGGTCGATGACTTCACCCGCCAGCTGACCACAGGCGGCATCAATATCGTCCCCGCGGGTTTTACGCACAATGGTGGTAAAGCCATAGTCCATTAGCACCTTAGCGAAGCGGTCAATGCGGCTGTTTGAGCTGCGCCCATAAGGTGCGCCCGGGAAGGGGTTCCAGGGGATCAGGTTAATTTTGCACGGTGTTTCTTTGAGCAGTGCAGCCAGCTCATGCGCATCATCGGTGCTGTCGTTCACGTGGTCCAGCAGCACATACTCAATCGTGACACGTCCCTGGTTGGCGTTGGATTTACCAATATAGCGTTTGACTGCCGCCAGGAAGGTTTCGATGTTGTACTTCTTGTTAATCGGCACGATGTCATCGCGCAGTTTATCATTGGGCGCATGCAGCGAGATAGCCAGCGCCACGTCAATCATGTCACCCAGCTTGTCGAGAGCCGGAACCACGCCCGAGGTCGACAGCGTCACACGGCGTTTTGATAAACCGAAACCGAAGTCATCCAGCATGATTTCCATTGCCGGGACGACGTTATTCAGGTTGAGCAGAGGTTCGCCCATGCCCATCATCACGATGTTAGTGATAGGACGCTGGCCGGTCAGTTTGGCTGCACCGACAATTTTTGCCGCACGCCAGACCTGGCCGATAATTTCGGAGACGCGCAGATTGCGGTTAAAGCCCTGTTGCGCCGTTGAGCAGAATTTACATTCCAGTGCACAGCCCACCTGGGAGGACACGCACAACGTGGCACGGTCGCCTTCCGGGATATATACCGTTTCCACCAGTTGATCGCCCACGCGAATAGCCCACTTAATGGTGCCGTCCGTTGAACGCATCTCTTCGGCCACTTCCGGCGCGCGAATTTCGGTGAGTTCCATTAAGCGGTTACGCAGCTTTTTATTGATGTCGGTCATCTGCTCGAAATCGTCGCAGCAGTAGTGGTAAATCCACTTCATCACCTGATCGGCACGGAACGGTTTTTCACCCAGGGACACAAAGAATTCGCGCATCTGCTGACGGTTAAGATCCAGCAGGTTAATTTTTTGGCTTTTGGGCGAAACGGAAAGCGGTGAGGTGGACGCGGGCGTCACAATCTGTTCGGACATAGTGTTCTCTGGCCTCGTTGTTACACGTTATGGCGCGGTTGGGAAAAGAAAAAATTACGCCTTCACTAAGCTGGCTCAATGAAGGCGCAATATTGTACAACATCTGCTGCCCGATAACAGGTGCGAGTGACCGCGGGTCAGCAGATTTTTGTAAAGCCGTGTACGCGTCAGTAATTAACGGGTACGTGGACAGATTTCGTTTTCGCCGAAGAAGTACGCGATTTCACGGGCTGCAGACTCTGCAGAGTCAGAACCGTGAGTAGCGTTTTCGGTGAAGCTGTCAGCATAGTCAGCACGCAGTGTACCGGCCAGTGCGTTGGCTGGGTTAGTTGCACCCATCAGGTCACGGTGACGCTGAACGGCATTTTCGCCTTCCAGTACAGAAACCACAACCGGGCCAGAGGTCATGAATTCAACCAGACCGTCGAAGAACGGCTTGCCCTGGTGCTCTGCGTAGAAACCTTCAGCCTGCTCTTTGCTCAGCTGCAGCATTTTTGCGCCAACGATTTTGAATCCTGCGCTTTCAAAACGGTTGTAGATAGCACCGATCACGTTTTTCGCGACGGCGTTTGGCTTGATGATAGAAAAAGTACGTTCGATTGCCATGATGACCTCTGTCTTGACGTTCTGAAGAAACCGAGGGCGCACGCCCCGGCTAAGAAACGGCGCCGATTATAGGGGTTGAGTGTGACGTTGCCTATCACAGAACCCATAATTTCTTGAAAAATCTTGATCTGTGTCGATGCGGAAGGCTTTCAAATCTGATTTAGCGCAAAAAACCATCATCCCCGTGTGAAGTTAACGGTCGCAAGCTGCCCGGCTTCATCCATCACCACCAATTGATAGTCACCTGAGCGATCAAGACGCAGCGACAGCGTGCCGCTCTGGTTTTCCGCCGTCACGGGTTCACCGTTCAAAAACCACCAGCGCTGATTACCCTGCCCGCCCTGTGCCGCAACCGGCATGACCAGGGTGGAATTACCCGGCAACGGCTGCACCCGTTGCCCGTCAATGACGCCTGTGACAATCAGCGGCGCACTGCTGCCCTGCGTAAGTGGCGGGCACTGACTGTCGATAGCCGGTAACCGCTGACGCCGTCGCTCCTGCAACGGTAGCCAGGCTTCCAGCGGTAAGGGCCACAGTAAACGATCGTGGCTGACAGCGTGCGGACAGTCAGCCGCCACGCGGCGGCCCTGGTCATTTAGCCAGTAGCGCAACCGTAAACCGCTGAGGCTTTCCTGGCCCGATGCCAGCAAGGTGGGCGGCAACGTGTCATTCAACACCCAGCTCTGGCGGCGCTGGCGGCAGTTTTCATCGCCCACAGGCAGCGGCTGTCCGCCCGGCCAGCAGATGCTGGCCACCGTAACCGATGCGGGACGAGGATCAACGGGCACCTCCTGTCCGCCTAAACGGTTCATCAGTACGCTGTTTACCTGATTCATCACGGGAACGGCAGACGCAAAACCAAACTGCCCTGCGACGGGCGTTGCATCGGGACGGCCAACCCAGACGCCGATCAGATAGCGGGGATTCATGCCCACCGCCCAGGCATCGCGATAGCCATAGCTGGTGCCGGTTTTCCACGCCAGCGGTACAACCGCAGGCAGGTTCCCTTTGCCCGCAGGCTGCGCTTCACCCGCCAGGACACGGCGGATAATCCACGCCGCGCCGGGCGAAAGCAGAGGCCGCTGCTGCAACGGTTGATCGGGCATCCAGCGCAGTTGCGCGGCGTTGCCCTGACGCACGAAAGCGCTATACGCCGCAACGATCTCGTCCATGCGCGCGCCGGTGCCCCCCAGGATCAATGACAAATTCGGCTCGGCGCCGGGCGGAAAGCGCAGGTTAAGCCCGACATTGCGCAGGCGGGCCGCGACATTTTTGGGACCCAGCGCTTCCAGTACCTGCACCGCAGGCAGATTAAGGGAACGCACCAGCGCTTCGCTGGCGCTGACCGGCCCATGAAAACCGGTATCGAAGTTACCCGGACGGTAGTCGCCAAAACGGCGCGGCACATCCTGCAGCAGCGACTCGGCATGAATCAGCCCGTCATCCAGCGCCATGCCATAAACAAAGGGTTTTAAGATCGATCCCGGTGAGCGTACGCTGGCAATCATATCGACATGCCCGAAGCGGTTGTCGTCAGCAAAGTCAACGGAGCCAACATACCCACGTACGGCCATGGTGGTGTGATCGACCACCAGAATGGCCAGCGAGGTGCGCGGCGGCAGCTGATTTTTGATGTTCAGCGTCATACTTTCCAGCTCACGCTGCAGCGACGGATCCAGCGTTGAGACGATTTTTTCGTGAGTGCTGATCGACAACAGCCGCCGGGCCAGCAAGGGAGCCATCTGCGGCATTTGCCGTGGTGGCAGCCAGACCGGCTCCTGGCGGATCTCGGCCACCTGACGCGCAGACCAGACGTGATATTGCGCCAGACGGTCCAGCACTTTATTGCGTGCCGCCTCAGCCCGTTCCGGCCAGCGATCGGGCCGCAGACGGCTGGGTGACTGCGGCAGCACGGCCAGCAAGGCGGCTTCCCCGCGGGTTAACTGCGACGGGGCTTTGCCCAGCCAGCTCCAGCTGGCTGCGCCAATGCCTTCCAGCGTGCCGCCAAAGGGCGCGCGATTAAGATAAAGCGTCAGGATGTCGCGTTTTGACAGGTGCCACTCCAGTTGGAGGGCACGCCATGTCTGAATCAGCTTGCCGCGCAGCGTCCGCGGCTGCGGGTCGATAAGCCGTGCCACCTGCATCGTTAAGGTGCTGCCACCGGAAATCACACTACGATAGCGAAGATTCTGCCAGGCGGCCCGCAGCACAGACAGCGGATTAATACCAGGGTGATACCAGAACCAGCGATCTTCATAGGTCAGCAACGCCTGGATATAGGCGGGCGAAACCTCTTCCGGCGTGACCGGATAGCGCCAGATCCCCTGACTGTCGGCAAATCGCCACAGCGGCGTACCGTCCTCCGCAACCACCACTCGCGCAGGCTGGACCGCTTTAAGCGGCAGTGGTGACAGCCGGTCCAGTATCAGCAGCGCAAGCAGCAGCCCCAGAACACAAAGCGGCAGCGCCAGCAGCCACCGCTTTCTGATGTGCCTGATCACGCACGCACCCGATTACTGTACATGCAGCTGCTGCGGTGTGCTGCCAATGGCGCGCCATTCGGGCACGTACATGGATTCCACCTGCGGCGGGGGCAATTGATAGCGCCCCGGTGTAACTGCCCGCGCCAGATAAATCAGCATTGTGGGACGATACGTATCGACGGCCAGAGCGGCAACAAAGCGGTCATCACGGAACTCAATATGCCTGATGCTGGCCTGTTGCATATCCATCATGCTCTCTTTTAAGGCATCGGCGCTGTCCCCCAGACTGGCACTGCTGTCCGCCAGGTTCTGATTTTCCAGCTCCAGACCGGCGGGCAATAAATCCACCACCAGCGCATCGCTAATGCTGCGTTTGGCTGAGACCGTCAGGCGCACCACCAGCAGTTCTCCGCTGCGCAGATTATTCAAATCGGCAGCCTGCCCATCCAGCGTAAAGTACTCGCGTTTAATCGCCATCATATGGCTGACTGGCGCAGGTGGACTCAGCGGATAGCCGACCACGTTCAGACTGGCGTACAGCGGCGTGCTGCCGACATTACGTACGTCAACGCCCTGAGTCAGTTGCTGATGATCCAGTCCTTTATTTAGCGGCGCATCTCCACTCACAGGCTGATCGCTACCCGAAAGTTGCGCCTGCCAGCGTTGCCGGTTGGCGGTTTGCAGCGTCCGGGCCGCCAGGTAAAGGGCATTATTCTCCTGAGTGGAGAACCAGCGCTTGCCCGTCACCTCTTTAGACAGTGACAGCAGCAGGCTGTTTTGCAGGTCCGGCTGCAGTTGATTTTCAGCCAGCAGCGCAATCATCATGCCCTGATCGCGCACGGTACTGCCGTAGTCGCCAAACCAGCGGTTCTCAGCGCGTGGCAGCGTTGCCCCCTGCATCACCGCCAGTTGCGCACGCTGTTCATCACCCATTAGCTTCAGCGCAATGCCCAACTGCATCAGCGCCAGGCCCGACTGGGTCTTGTCACGCTTTTCATACAGCGCACGTAAGGCACCCAGCGGTGCCCGCTGCTGGCGTGCCAGCACCAGTCCGGCATAAGCCTGCACGCTGAAACGTAACGCTTCGACGTGCTGGCTGCCGCCTCCGGTGATCTGCGCCGGGTCCTGAAGATAACGCAGCAGGCGCGCGTTCGCCCGGCTGACGACCTCATCAGGCAACGCATAGCCCGCCTCACTGGCGCGCAGTAAGAAATCCGTTACGTAAGGCGTTAACCAGAATTCTTCTTCGCTCTGTTTGCCCCATAAACCAAAGCTGCCGTCCGCGCGCTGCATGCCCGCCAACCGGGCAATACCGGTTTCTACCGCTGCCCGGCGAACCTCATCAGAGCTGGTTTTGATACCCATGGCGGTAAGTTGCGCCTGGCTGGTGTACAACGATGGCCACAGCCCGTTCGCCGTTTGCTCCAGACAACCGTAGGGATAGGCATAAAGCGCACTGATATAGCGCGCAATATTCAACGGTGGGCGATTACTCAGCGTCAGTTGTCCACTGAGCGTTGCCGCGTCCAGGCCGGCAAAGGCTGCTGCCGTTACCTGCCACGGCTGCTCGCCGTTGATCACCGCGTCAAAACTGAGCGTCTGGGTCGGATAAGGGGGCCTGACACCAATCTTCCACTGCTGCTGGCTGGGCCGCACCTGCTCACCCGGCAGATTCAGGCCTGAAATCGTGACCTGAACGTCACCGTCACCAAAACCATTTTGCGCGGTGACCGGCACCTGTAGCGTTTTCCGCTCACCTTTGGCCAGCGTCACGTTTTGCGTGGCCGCGCCGGACAGCGCAATAAGCCCCCGGGCTGCGAGATCCACCTTCAGCGTTTGCGGTAAATCAGTCAGGTTGGTGATATCCAGCGCCAGCGATGCGCTGTCGCCGCTGGCCAGGAAGCGCGGCGTGGCCAGTTCACTGACCAGCGGCGCCGCCACAACCAGCTTGCGCTCTGCCGCGCCAAAGCTGTCATCGCTCCAGACCTGCGTCATCAGGCGCAGTTCACCGTTAAATGCCGGGACAGGGAGCGTGATCGAGCCCTTGCCGTTTTTATCCAGCGTAACAGCCTGTAGCTGCTGCGCCACAATGTTGACGTGGGTAACGGGTTTCTTGCCGCCGCGCGTCAGCGTGTCGTCTTCGCCGTCGCCGCCAAAGCGCAGCGCTGCCAGGCGTCCGCCGCCTTCAATCAACTGCCCAAACACATCGTACTGGTCGACGTTATAACGTTTACGGCCGAAAAAGGCCTGCCAGGGATCCGGGGTTTTGTAATCCGTCACGCTCAAAACCCCGCTGTCCACCGCCGACAGCAGCACATGCACCTTATCCGGCAGCGGGCCGCCTTCACGACTGGCCTGCACATTGACCGTCAGGTTCTGCTCAGGGCGAACTTTTTCAGGCGCATCCAGCGTCAGGGTCAGGCGGCGCGCGTCGGTCGCCATCGGCAGATGTAGCAGTCCGACGGCACGTTTTGGCGTAGCGCCGCTGGTCTTGTCCCCTTCCCGTACGACAATGGCACTAAAATAGAGATCGTGACGCTGCCAGCTGTTGGCAATCGGCACATCCACCGTCGTCCCGCCCTGCGGAACGGTCAGCGGCTGCCACCACAGCGTGCCGCTGCTGGACTCAACCATCAGATAGCCCTTACCGGCCGTGGGCGATTCCACCTGCAGATGCACGGTTTCTCCGGGCTGATAAGCGGCTTTGTCTAAGCGGAGTTTGACCTGATCCGGGCGCAGAGCGCCGCCCGTACCATTGGTATTATCCTGCCAGTCATAGCCCGCCTGAAAACGCACGCTGCTGACAATTTTTCACCCGCCTGCACTTCCAGTCGGTAGCTGCCCCACTCGACCGGGAAGCTGACTTTGGTACTGCCCTCAGCGGGCACCGTAATCGATCGCTCATCTTCCTGCAGATCTTTCGCGTCGTAGCGTGACTGCCAGCCTTCACTGTCAGAGAAGCTCCAGTAGTAGTCACGACGTTCGCGAATCAAGCGCACATTCAGCTTTTCTGCCGCCAGCTTTTCGCCCTGACTGTTGGCGTAAACAATGTCAAAATCGGCCAGGCTGTTTTCCGGCACGGTCGGCTCATCGCGATAACTGTCACTGCGGTAATCGTAGATCGACTTGTTGCCGAACAGGGGACGAATGCCCGGCAGCGCCTCCGCGGGCCAGATCGCCTGAGTGGCACGTCGGGTCACAGGCCGTCCACCCGTTTCCAGCAGGCTGGCCTGTAAAATCAGGTTTAGCGGCGAGTGGAGCTGGTCCCACTGATTCTCGACGGTTAGCTGGGCTTTGCCGTTCGCATCCAGTTTGATATCCACATCACCCAAGCTGCGTTTGACGCCCTCCTCAGTGATATCCCCAAACTGATAGCCAGGCAGCGCTGCCACCGCGTCCCGGGCAGGACGTAGATAGAGCTGCCCCTGCAGCGCATTCCCCGCCGCAGGCGCACCATAGAGATAACGCCCCTCAACGTTAAAGGTGATATCCGCATCGGCAGGCTGAGGTTGCTCATCGTTTTTCAGCGTCAGCGCCATGCGCTCTGGCAGGAAATCTTCGACGCGGAAATGCCACTGACGCGGCAGGTTATCACCGGTGTTAAGTCACAGCATCCAGCCACCGGTCATGGCGGTCGTGGGCAGGCTGAATCGCTGCTGATACAACCCGTCCTGCGGTTGCCAGACAAAGGTGCGCACCACTTCACCGTCGGGCTGTACCACTTCGGCTTTAACCGGCTGGGCCGGTAACGGTTTGCCATCAGCATCACGCAGCAGCGCATTGACGATCACCGTTTCGCCGGGACGGTAGATATCGCGCGGGCCAAACACGAACAGCTGCTTGTCATAGCCCTCCGGTCCCGCCACGGGAAATTCGGCTAAATCTAATGCCGGGCGAGCCAGATCGATGAGGGAGGTTTGATCGCCCTGTATTGCCAACAGGAACTTGCCCTTGTCTTCGGCTTTCAGACGCACATGCCCGCTGCTGTCGCTGGTGCCGTTTTGCAGGACCTGCCCTTTATCGTTCAGGACTCTGACATTGACGCCTGAGAGCGGATCGCCGTTTTCCAGACTCTGGGCAAACAGCTCAAACTGGCCCGGAAAACGGTGCAGTGACAGGCCGATATCGCTCAGGGTGAAGAGCGTGGCTGGCATACTGTAATGATACGTGCCGGCCTGTTTCATCACGGCCAGATAAACGCCCGGTTGCTGAAGCGGCTTGATGTCTTTTAGCGGCAGCTGCAGTTTTTCCCGCGTATTGCGTGCCGGGTTAAGCTCAAAGCGGCCGCTGTAAACCAGCTCACTGGTTTTAAGCAGCTCCTGAGATTGCCAGGTTGAGAGATTACTCCCGTTATTCCACTGGGACAGGAATTGCGCCAGGCCCGCGTTTTTAATCCTGAAAAAATCGACATCCACCTGATCGACATTCAAGGCCAGCACCGGCAGGCCCTGCGCAATACGCAATGGCAGCAAAGAACCGCGACTGGCGAAGCCCACCATCGGCTCAATGTCGCGCGTGGTGATTTTTTGGCTGTAAGCCGCGGTCAGCGTTTCACCACTGGCGGCGCGCAAGCCCGGATCGATGGTCACAGTAAAGTGCCGTGAGGGTTCAGGATGGCGAAAACGCAGCGCCTTGCGATTCCCGGACAGCTCCCAACCGCCATCCACCTTGCCGCGCTGATCGTCCGTCAGCCGGACTTTTTTGGCCACGTCCTGCTTATCATCAAGCGGCTGATTGAACGTTAACACCAGTGCGGCGGCACCATCGAGCTGGAGCTCGGAGAGGTCGATAATGCTCAGCGGCTTACTGACCTGCGCACTGGCGGCAGGCGTTTCAGCGCTGACGGAAAAAGCAGGTAACGTGGCGGCAGACAGCAGCGCCCCGCCGATCAGCATGCTGAACAGCAGCCGGTTAATGCGTTGTTTCATGGTAAATCCTTCACCGTGCCCCAGGGGAATTGTTTTATAATGCTGCACGATTTCACATCAACCTTCGCATTTAATCAACGCTTCTCTTGAGATGGTGGGCACATTGCCCGACACTGGCATCAAAGATTGCAGAGAAGAGGTTGTTATGACGACGCCACTGTTTGTGTCCGCCGACTGGTTACAAGAACATTTTAATGACGGCACGCTCCAGGTTCTGGATGCGCGTATGCTGCCGCCGGGCATGGAAGCCACGCGCGATATTCAAAAAGAATATCTGGCGGAGCATTTGCCTGGTGCGCCTTTTTTCAATATTGAAACGCTTTCCGATCACACCAGCCCTTATCCCCACATGTTACCCCGGGCCGAAAGCTTCGCGGTGGCGATGCGCGAACTGGGCATCAACAGTGATAAGCATTTGATTGTTTATGATGAAGGCAATCTGTTTTCTGCGCCCCGCGCGTGGTGGATGCTGCGCGCTTTTGGCGTGGCACAGGTCTCCATTCTGGCTGGCGGTCTGCAGGGCTGGAAAACGGCGGGTTATGCGCTGGCTGAGGGCGAGGTCAGTCTGCCGGAAGGTGAGTTTGATGCGCAGTTCGATGAAGGCCTGGTGAAACGCCTGACGGATGTCTTGCTGATTAGCCATGAAGGCGGCGCGCAAATTGTCGATGCGCGCGCGGCGAACCGTTTTAATGCTGAGGTCGATGAACCCCGTCCGGGATTGCACCGTGGGCACATTCCCAACAGCCTTAATCTGCCCTGGAATACCCTGGTCGAGCAGGGCGCACTCAAGCCGGAAGCCGAACTTCGTTCACGCTTTGCGGAAGCCGGTGTGGATATCAGCAAACCCATCGTAGCCAGCTGTGGCTCTGGCGTGACTGCGGTGGTGTTGATTCTGGCGCTGACGGCTCTGGGTGCAAGGGAAGTGACGCTGTATGACGGATCCTGGTCCGAATGGGGCAGCCGGGATGATTTGCCGATTGCGAAGTAACGGTAAACGCGCGGCCGAACAGGCCGCGCAGTGTGTCAGATGATCCGCTGACCACCTTTGAACTCACGCAGGAAACTGCCCCAGCGGCGTTCATAAAAGGGCGTAATGTGCGCGGTAAAGAAGTGACTGATTCCGCGGTCCTCTGCCGTAATCTCACACACATCAATGGGTGCATCATCCAGTAATGTATCGGTGGCTACGCTGCCGGCCGCCTGAATAATTGCCTCAATATCGCTGTCCGCTTCAATACCAATCAACAGATTAGGCACATCATCCGCCTGTTCACGAATGCTGGCAATGAAAGCGCGTTTAACCTGCTTGTATTTGCTGAACAACTGCGTCAGCGAGTCGATCATCTGCGCGGGCGGTTCCGCGATTTCTGACAGCAGCAGTGACTGACCGCCTTCCAGCACCGTTTGCTGCATCAGGGCACTGCCCTCTTCCCCCAGCAGATGACTGATTTCCGCCGCAGAAAACTCTTTGCCCGTGGGCAACTTTGGATTAAGAAACAGCGTTTCGCCACGGGTCATTTCAAACAGCGTACGTACCGGCAGCCGCACATAAGGCTGCTCATCGTTGATCGCCTCGCTCATCGCCTGTTCGGAGGTAAAAAACGGGATCACACTGCTGCCATCTTCTTTTTCCCAGTGCGGCAGGTCGACAGGCGTGCTGGCATCCAACTGCTGCTGGGTGCTTTCCCCCGGCACCCATGCATCCGCCTCCAGCAGTAGCTGAAAAAACTCAGGACGATGGGCAGGCTCCGTGGCGGCCAGCTTCAGCACCTCTTCAAGACGGTTCATCATTCACTTCTACCTTCAAAAAGCGGTGACCAGGTCACCGCGGAGATTGCATTTATTTCAGTAACAGGTTGGCGATAGTGCGCACGCCCAGGCCGGTTGCGCCTGCCGACCATTGATCGACCGCGCTCTTACGGTACGTCGCTGAGCAGTCGATATGTAACCAGCCTTGCTGATAGTGGCTGACGAAATAGGACAGGAACGCTGCCGCGCTGCTGGCACCGGCAGAATGTGCCGGGCTGGCGATGTTATTCAGATCGGCAAAGTTTGACGGCAGATGACTGCGATGGAACTCTGCCAGCGGCAAACGCCAGAACGGTTCGTTTTCACTGACCGCACTGCCCATCACCGACTGCGCCAGCACATCGTCGAAGGTAAACAAGGCGTGATAATCGTTGCCCACCGCCGTTTTCGCGGCACCGGTCAGCGTTGCCGCATCGATCAGCAGCGTCGGATTCTGCTCGCTGGCATCGATCAGACCATCTGCCAGGACCAGACGACCTTCCGCATCGGTGTTCATCACTTCTACCGACTTGCCATTGCGGTAACGAATGATGTCACCCAGCTTAAAGGCGTTGCTGCTGACCATGTTATCCGCGCAGCACAGGTAAAGTTTGACGCGCTTTTTCAGTCCGCGCGCGATGGCCATGGCCAGTGCACCGGTCACCGTCGCGGCACCGCCCATATCTGACTTCATGGAGTCCATGGTGGCACTGGTTTTGAGGCTGTAGCCACCGGTATCGAAGGTAATCCCTTTACCGACCAGGCAGGCGTAAACCGGCGCTTCGCTGTCGCCGGTGGGGTTAAAATCCAGTGCCAGGAAAACCGGCGGACGGTTTGAGCCCCGTCCTACCGTGTGCAGGCCCATATAGCCTTGCTCACGTAAATCATCGCCTTTGGTTATGCGATAGCTGACCGCTTCGCCACCTAACTCGCTCAGTAAGTCTACGGCACTGTGCGCCAGCGTCTCTGGCCCTAAATCGTCTGCAGGCAGGTTAATCGTATCGCGCACCCAGCCTACGATCTTACGGCGGCGATCAAATTCCGCCTGTTCATGTTCACCCAACTGCGGCCAGTCAACGCTGTTTTTGGCTTTCGGGCTGCGATAGCCCTGCCAGAAGGCCCAGCACTGCTCCAGATGCCAGCCTTCGCCCGTCAGGGCAACATGACGAATGCCCTGCCCATCCAGCTTACGCGCGGCACGCTGGATGCTCATCAACGCATCGGCTTCACGCAGGTGCACGGTCATACCGTTTTCATTGCTGCTTAACAGTGCTTTGTCACCCCAGCGCGCATCGGCGGGCTGGTTGCTGAGCGTGATATTCATCGGTTGTGTACTCATTGTAGGGCTCCGTATTCGTTATTCGTTTCATCCAGCCTGTTTTAGCGACGGCTTTTCATACAGATGTTACGCCGCACACCGCAGGCGTTGCCGGTGCGCAGTGGTCAGCCTCTTCAGGCCTGATTATGACTTCATGAGTTCACGCAGGCGCGTCACGGACTTCTGCACCAGCGCAATGGCATAATCGATCTCTTCTTCAGTGGTGAACCGCCCCAGTGAGAAGCGAAGTGAACTGTGGGCCAGTTCTTCGTTCAGACCGAGTGCGCGCAGAACATAGGAAGGTTCCAGACTGGCGGAAGTACAGGCCGATCCGGACGACAGTGCAAGATCTTTCAGCGCCATGATCAACGACTCACCTTCAACATCAGCAAAACTGACGTTAAGTATGTTGGCGCAGCTGTGTTGCAAATCACCATTCACCGTTACGCCGCCTGTCTCACGGATGCCGTGCCACAGTTTGTCACGCAACAGCGACAAGCGGGCCATCTCTTCTTCACGCACCGTTTTGGCAATGCGGTAAGCCTCACCCATGCCGACAATCTGGTGCACCGGTAAGGTGCCCGATCGCATATTGCGCTCGTGACCGCCGCCGTGGATCTGCGCATCAATCTGGATACGCGGCTTACGACGGACATAGAGCGCGCCAATGCCTTTAGGACCATAAACTTTATGACCGGAAAACGACATCAGATCAACAGGCAGTTCAGCGAGATCGATAGCCAGTTTCCCGACGCTTTGCGTCGCATCGACGTGGAACAGGATGCCCCGCTCCCGGCACAGGGCGCCCAGCGCAGCGATATCCTGAATCACACCGATTTCGTTATTCACATGCATGATGGAAACCAGCACCGTGTCGTCACGTAGCGCGGCGCGCAGGTCGTCAGGCGCGATCAGGCCATTCGCTGCTGGCGTCAGCCAGGTGATCTCAAAGCCTTCACGTTCAAGTTGCAGGCAGGTATCGATGACCGCTTTATGTTCGGTTACGCTGGTGACGATGTGTTTACCACGCGACTGGTGGAAATGGGCTGCGCCTTTAATGGCGAGATTGTCGGATTCGGTGGCCCCGGAGGTGAAGACGATTTCACGTGGGTCAGCATTGACCAGCTCCGCGACCTGATTGCGCGCAACGTCCACCGCCTCTTCTGCCTGCCAGCCGAAACGGTGCGAACGGGAGGCCGGGTTACCAAACGTGCCATCCAGCGTCAGGAATTGCATCATTTTGCTGGCCACACGCGGATCGGCCGGCGTCGTGGCGGCATAATCCAGGTAAATCGGTAATTTCATTGCGCTACAGCTCCGTATAAAAAATCATACGTATTTATAGCAGATTCAGCCCCTGCCGCGTTAGCAGTAAGGGCCGGAGAAGCAGAGGATTAGGAGGCGCGGAGGTTAACGTTGATTTCCTGTGCGCGGGCGTGCTGGAAACGACGATTGTCGTTAGCATTCTGGCGGTCGGCCACATCCAGGATTTCCTGATTATTCACCAGCTCAGCCAGCGTAATGTTGTTCAGGAATTCGCTAATACGGACGCTCAGGTCACGCCACAACACATGGGTCAGACAGCGCTCGCCACCCTGACAGCCTTCTTTGCCCTGGCATTTGGTGGCGTCCACAGATTCATCAACCGCGGTGATCACTTCACCCACCGCAATCGCGCTGGCTTCTTTGCCCAGCAGATAACCGCCACCCGGACCACGAACGCTGGATACCAGATTGTGCTTACGTAACCGCGAGAACAGCTGCTCCAGATAAGAGAGCGATATACCCTGGCGTTCAGAGATGTCAGCCAGTGGAACAGGGCCCTGGTGAGAATGCAGGGCAACGTCCAGCATAGCGGTAACAGCGTAACGTCCTTTGGATGTCAGTCTCATAGCATACAACCTCAATAGCGTCCGGTTATCGGAGGATTAGCGAAGATGACGGCAAGTCTGACATTCCCGAGTGATTTGGTCAACCACTTAACCAAGTAATTTACTCAACTATTTAACCTGGCGTTTTACTCAACTATTCAGGGCCGTTTTGTTTCGGTCCTTTACGCTTCTCAAACGAGGCGAGCATCCCGCGCAGAATATTGAGTTCGTCGCGCTCAGGACGGGCACGCGTATACAGACGACGCAGCTTGCTCATTACCTGGCCGGGATTGGCTTCACGGATAAATCCGCTTTCCAGCATCATCTGTTCCATGTGCTGGTAGAAACGCTCCAGGTCGTCAACCAGCGGATAAGGTGATTCCTCGTACTGCGGTTTGGGACTGGCGTTGTCCTGCGCCTGCAGCCAGGCCATGCGGACTTCATAGGCAATGATCTGCACCGCCATCGCCAGGTTAAGCGAGCTGTATTCCGGGTTCGCCTGGATGGCCACATGATAATGGCACTTTTGCAATTCATCGTTAGTCAGCCCGACACGCTCGCGACCAAATACCAGGGCGACGGGGGCCTGCCGGGCCTCTTCAATACTTTTCAGGCCACATTCACGTGAATCCAGCATCGGCCACGGCAGCGAGCGGGAACGTGCACTGGTGCCGACCACCAGACTGCATCCGGCAATCGCGTCATCCAGTGAGTCGACAATTTTCGCCTCGCCAATCACGTCACTGGCCCCGGCAGCCAGCGAGATAGCCTGTGAATCCGGCTTCACTAACGGATTGACCAAATAGAGGTTAGTTAAGCCCATAGTTTTCATCGCGCGCGCGACGGAGCCCATGTTGCCGGTGTGAGAAGTTTCTACCAGTACGATACGAATATTTTGCAGCATAATTGGGATCGGTCAGAAAATGATGACGCGTACTCTAACATAAAGCAGGACATTTACCGAACACCCTGCTATACTCCGCGCCGTTTTCCCCGTTCTTTAACATCCAGCGAGAGATACCGATGCATCCAATGCTCAACATTGCCGTGCGCGCAGCGCGCAAGGCCGGAAATTTAATTGCCAAGAATTATGAAACCCCGGACGCCGTCGAAGCCAGCCAGAAAGGCAGTAACGACTTCGTAACCAATGTTGACCGCGACGCAGAACGCCTGATTATCGAAGTGATTCGTAAATCCTACCCGAAGCACACCATTATTACTGAAGAGAGTGGTGAACTTGAAGGTGAAGATCAGGACATTCAATGGGTAATCGATCCGCTGGATGGCACGACCAACTTTATCAAACGCTTGCCCCACTTCTCTGTTTCTATCGCCGTACGCATTAAAGGCCGTACTGAAGTGGCGGTGGTATATGATCCTATGCGTAATGAACTGTTCAGTGCCGTACGTGGCCAGGGCGCGCAGCTTAACGGCTACCGTCTGCGCGGCAGCATCGCTCGCGATCTGGATGGCACCATTCTGGCGACCGGTTTCCCGTTCAAGCTAAAACAGCACGCGCCGGCTTACATGAACATCATGACCAAACTGTTCACACAGTGTGCGGACTTCCGTCGTACCGGCTCTGCCGCACTGGACCTGGCCTATGTTGCCGCAGGTCGTGTGGATGGCTATTTTGAAATCGGTCTGAAACCGTGGGATTTTGCCGCGGGTGAACTGCTGGTGCGTGAAGCGGGCGGACTGGTTACTGACTTCACCGGCAATCATGGTTACCTGCATTCAGGTAACATTGTGGCCGGTAATCCTCGTGTGGTTAAAGCGCTGCTGTCGTCCATGCGCGATGAACTGAGCGAAGCGCTGAAGCGCTAAAGAAAAATGCGGCACATTCTGTGCCGCCTTTTTTAACGCCTTTCGGTTAGCGACGTTCGTTCGCCAACACCTGACGTGGCTGAGTACGACGTCCCACCATGCCCATCACGCCTGCCAGGACTGCTTCAATAATCAGGATAAAGAAGGCGTACCAGCTGGCTTTCGCTGTCGCTTTAGCCGCCTGCTCACCGGCTTCACGGGCTTTCTGCTCTGCCTGCTGTTTCAGCTCCTGATATTTCTGCATAGCCTGCTGATAGCTCTGCTCTGCCTGATTAACGATCTGCTCTGCTTCCTGATCGCTTTTGCCGGTGCGCGCTTTAATAATATTTTTCAACGCCTCACGGTCGGCTGCCTGTAATGTATCAGCATGACGATCAATAACGCCTTTAAACCAGTTAGCTAAATCCGTGTCTGCGGTTTGCGGATGATTAGCGGTGTTATTTGCCTGGTTCTCTGCATTCTGCGCTTCATTATTCGCATCCTGCTTCAGTTTTTCAGGTTGTAATTCAGGCTTGCCTGTTTGACGCAGCGTCGTTTCCAGCTCACGCTGCATGTCATTTAAATTAATATTGTTTTCCTGCAGCTTGTCTTTTGCCATTTGGGTAACAGATGGCGCAGCGGCTGAAATACCCTGACCGACAGCCTGGAAGCCCGTGCCCAGAATGTTCATCGCACCGCCTAATACGCTACTGGCAAGACTGACGGCTAAATAAATCGTTATCACCGTGCTGATGCCAAAGATCAGTAACCCATGCAGCGCGCCTTCGCGCTGTGCCAGACGTCCGGCAACATAGGCGCCCGCGACGATGGCGAGAAGCATTTCAATCGCCGTCCACACCAGCGCACCGGTGCCCAGATGTTTAAACGGATTGCCTTCCTGCAGGGGATCAATAGTCGTCGCGCCGATAGCTGTTCCCAGCAGAGTTAATAATATGTGAATTATCAGTGCGCAAATAACACCGGCAAAAACGGCACTCCATGAAATACGTTTTAGGGGCAAACCCGCTGTTCCAGTTACCAGCGGATCGGTGTAGCCATTATTAATACGGGTATCAGCCATGAGATATTTTCCTCGCAAAGCACGGAATCGTTCCGTTTTTATTCATCCCATTATTGGGAGGTGATTTAACTATTAACAGCGTAGACAGTGAAAACAAATTTCACCACTAAACAGTCAGCAGAAAAATAAAAAATAGTGAGGAAAATATTGCAGAATGAGCAGCGAAAAACGCTTTTCGCTGCTATAGAAATCAGAAATGCCGGATGCCGCCCGCCAACCCCGGCTGAGCCGATTGCCATAACGCACAGCCCGCAACGATCAACATGACGCTACCCAGCAAAGCCAACAAAGGCAACAGACTGCGTGCGCGATCGCTTATGTGGCTGTTTGCACTCAGCCGTTGCGCCAGCGAACGCGAGCGCTGCACCAGCAGACCAATCGCCGAAATGGTCAGGGCCGTTCCCATCGCCATCACCGCCGCCGAGAGGACGCCCCAGAGGTAAACGCCAATCACCTTAGCAAACAGCAGCATCATAATGGCTCCTGAACAGGGCCGCAGCCCCATCGACAGAACTACCAGTAACTGGGTTTTCACGTTAACGGCACCGGCTACCTGCTGTGCACTGGGCAGATGAGCATGACCGCAGCCGCACTGATCATCATGATGATGGTGTGGATGCAGAGCACGAATGTTCATCGCCGGTTTCGGTCGGAACAGTCGCCACAGAGAGTTGACCGCCCGATAACCTGTCCAGATTCCCAGGGCAATCACCAGAAGATAACTGCCCTTCTCCAGCCAGAAACTGCTCAGATGCAACTGGCGTGATGAGGTGTGCAATACCACCAGCATCAGGGTTACCAGAACAATCGCGACTGAACCCTGTAACAGCGATGCCAGCAGCGTCAGCTTCATGCTGGTTTTCAGTTTTGCCGGATGAGTGGCCAGGAAAGTGGTGATAACAACCTTACCGTGCCCAGGTCCTAACGCATGCAGGATGCCGTACACCAGACTAAACGCCAGTAATGACAGGCCAGCCCGGTGCGGATGTTCGGCGACCTGTTGCAGGAGCTGCGTCATCTCGCGATTGAGAATTTTTTGCCAGAGCACACTTTGCAGCAGAATCTGCGGCCAGTACAGCCAGATCGCGCTGACCGCCGTCACCAGCCCAACCATGAATACTGCCAGTGGCCACAACCGTTTTTTGGGCCGCGCTATGGTCGTCAGTGACATGTCAGAATCACCGTTTGCGCGAACTGCCTGCCCAGATCCATCTCTTCGGGTGGCGCATCGGCCTTGTCGAGCGATAAGGCATACTGCTTCAACGAGTCATTCGGCTTTGGCGTATGCAAGGTGAAGGCGCAGCGTGACTGCAACGCTGGTGGCACGGTCAAGGCATCAGGCTTGTCATAGAACATGTCGACGAAATACGTGGGATCGAAGGTGAGAATCTCAAAGCGCTGACCGGTTAATGTGGGTGGCTCGGCCAGCGGCAACACAAACTCCAGCACCGCTTTGTTGCCACTGCGTGACAGATTATATTCTTTTGGTAGATTCAAGAACTTCACCCGCTGCTTGTTATGCCAGATTTCAGAAAAATAATGTTGTCCCAGCACATTCGCCATCACGCCGGCTGCCAGTTTTTTCCAGACCACGGTGCCCGGTTTCGCATCGCTCGCGTCGTAAAGAAGATCGGCGGAGGTAATCTCATCCATGGTCCAGATCATTTTCAGGCCCGTAAACCGATCGCCGTCAGCAACCAGTTCCGTTTTCATATCAATAAAGCTGTGAGGATGTGCCAGTGCTGACGAACTTATCAGGGTTAGCAGTGCGAAAAACATGCGTTTCATAATGTTATAAAGTAACGTTCCTGATAAAAAGGTTTCATAAGTAACAAAATTTTGTGACCCGCCTTAAACCTCTGAACAAAAAACCGGGTAAACCATTCACCGGTCAGGGCAGTTGACTATTCTTAGCTAAAAATAGCCAGCGGGAATATTGATTGATGAGTTCTGCTACATCTTCAGCACCACTCTTCACCGTTTCTCAGCGTCGCTGCCACCTGTTGTTATTGCTGTTTCTGCCCACTCCCGTGCTGACGCTCACCCGGTTAAGCCTGCTTAACGGCGTGGATGCTGCCACCGCCAGGCAAGATATTGCCGCCGTGGGTGATGAGATACAGCGCTATCATCAACTGGAACTTCACCAAATGGTGGATGGCAGCTTGCGCATTCATGGTACAGAGCTGGACAGACGAATTTGTCTTATACATAACCTGCGGCGCAGTTTGCGTCTGTCGCAGACGTTTGTCTGTGAGCATTTTGCGACACCGCTTCGCCAGCGCCTTAAGCAAATGAAAATTGAGAAGGCGCTCTACGATGAAACCAATCTACAGGCACTCATCCAGCACTGCAGCCTGTGCCTTGATCGCCCCTTCAGTACACGCGATCAACTCTTTTTACAAATATTTATGAAATACGGCCTGTGCCAGCGCCAGCCTGCCCTCTTTACTGCACAACAGCAGGCCTGGCTGGCGATGAAGGCGGAGCGCCGCGCGGCCACTGATGTCATTCGTCACTGGAAAAAACGGTGCCATCTCGCACCGGATGCGAGTGAAACCGACTTCTGGACATTACTGTTCAGCCTCATCCACGCGCCGCATCCGGACGCCATCCGTCACGCCAGTGAACAGCGGCTCATGCGCGCCACGCATCAGCTGATCGATGACTTCGAGGCTTCGTCAGGCGCCCCTTTTCCTGAACGTGCCGAACTCCAGCAGCAACTGTATACGCACCTGGCGCAGGCGCTGGATCGCACTTACTTTACTATTGGCATTGATGACAGTGTGGCACAAGACATAACCAGGCTTTATCCGCGCCTGCTGCGAACCACTCAGCAGGCGCTGGTGGCGTTTGAGCAGGAATACGCGATTTGTTTTAAACCGGAAGAAGTCAGTCTGATAACCATTATTTTTGGTGCATGGCTGATGCAGAGCAGCGCCCTTCAGGAAAAACAGGTGCTGCTCCTGACGGGTGACGATCCGGCGCTGGAACAGGACGTTGAGCAGCAGATCCGGGAAATCACCTTATTACCCGTTAATATCACCTATCAGCATGTGGATGACTTTCAGCGCGACGGCGCGCCGCGCGAAGTTGATTTGATCATCTCGCCTTACGTCACCTCCCTGCCGCTGTTTTCGCCCCCGCTGATCCATGCAGAATTGCCGTTGACCGAATATCATCAGCAACGCATTCGCTATTTGCTGGAGTCCTGACGCGGGCGCAGAAACAGCGCAGGCAGCGCCACCAGCGCCATCACCCAAAACAGCTGTCCATGAAGATGGGTAAACAGCACGCCACAAATCATCGTCATCACGGCGATACCGCCACCCATCGCCAGCGCCGAATAGAGCGACTGCAACCGAATTACCTCCGCACCCTGCCGTGAAGCAATGAAACGCATGGCTGCCAGATGGCAGACCGTAAACGTACCGCAGTGGAGAATTTGCGCCACAATCAACACCGGCAGTGCCGTGCTGGCCCCCAGCAGGCTCCAGCGAATTAACGCGCAAACGCCGGACAGCAGCAGTAAATCGCGCGCCTGCCAGCGGTGAAACAGACGGTGACTCAGCGCAAAGATCACAATTTCTGCCACCACGCCAAGCGACCACAGATAACCAATGCGCGAGGCGGAATAGCCACTTTCCTGCCACCAGATCGCGCTGAAGCCGTAATAGGCCGCATGCGCTCCCTGCAGCAGGGTGACGCACACCATGAAACGCCAGACCGCGTTTTCCCGTATCAGATCGCGCCAGGCCTGCCAGCCACCGCTGACGTTGCTCTTGCGTTCGCTGCCCTGAGGGTGTGTTTGCGGCGTCAGTAACATGCCCGCCAGCATACTTATGACGCCCGCTGACAGCAGCATTAAAATCGCCTGGGATGAAAAAGCCGTCACCAGCATACCGGTCAACGACGAACTGATGACGAAGGCCAGAGAACCCCAGAGGCGCACCGGCCCGTAGGCCAGACCAATTTGTTGCGTCCAGGTCGCCGCCAGCGCGTCACTTAAAGGCACCAGCGGGGAGAAAAACAGATTAAAGCCGGTCATCACTAACAGCAGCCACAACCACTGTTGTCCAGTCCAGTATCCCACGGCAAAAAGACAGGTCAGCAGCGCCAGCAGCCGCAACGCCGTAATCAGTTGAGAAGGATGTTTAACCTGCGAGGCGATGAACAAACTGCCTACAAAACGCGCCACCATGCCGCAGCCAAGCAGCAGGCCAATTTGTTCGGGGTTCAGTCCCACGCCTTTTAGCCAGACGCCCCAGAAAGGCAGGTAAATACCGTAACAAAAAAAGTAGGTGAAATAGCTTAATCCAAGCCATCTGGCGGAGCCGATTGCCATATTCCCTCCAGCAATAGTGTGACCGGTCGTGTTAAGAGGTCGATACTTTGTCAGAGCCACGTGAGACGGGCAATAAAAAAGGATGGCCGGGGCCATCCTTTTTCAACCGTTGACTCACCTGACGGGATCAGGCGTAAACCGGTAAGCGCGCACAGATATCCAGCACTTTTTGCTTCGTGCGTTCAATCGTGGCTTCGTCGTTCACATCGTCCAGCACGTCAGCAATCCAGCCGGCCAGTTCACGCACGTCCGCTTCTTTAAAGCCACGACGCGTGACCGCTGGGGTACCGATACGTACACCGGAGGTGACAAACGGGCTTTTCGGATCGTTCGGCACGCTGTTTTTGTTCACGGTGATATTGGCACGGCCCAGTGCCGCATCCGCTTCTTTACCGGTCAGGTTTTTGCTCACCAGATCAATCAGGAACAGGTGGTTGTAAGTGCCGCCTGACACGATGTTATAACCGCGTTCCAGTAAGACCTCGACCATCGCTTTCGCGTTTTTTGCCACCTGCTGCTGGTAGGTTTTGAACTCGGGTTCCATCGCTTCTTTGAACGCCACGGCTTTACCCGCAATGACGTGCATCAGCGGGCCGCCCTGGCCGCCAGGGAAAACCGCAGAGTTAAGCTTTTTGTACAGTTCTTCGTCGCCACCTTTCGCCAGAATGATGCCGCCACGCGGACCGGCCAGCGTTTTGTGGGTTGTAGAAGTCACAACGTGCGCGTGCGGTAAAGGGTTCGGGTAAACTTCAGCCGCAATCAGACCCGCAACGTGCGCCATATCCACAAACAACCAGGCACCAACGCTGTCTGCGATTTCGCGCATTTTGGCCCAGTCGCAAATACCCGAATACGCAGAGAAACCGCCAATGATCATCTTAGGCTGGTGCGTTTTTGCCAGCTCAGCCAGTTCGTTGTAGTCAATTTTACCGGTTTCATCGATACCGTAAGGCACGACATTGTAGAGTTTGCCCGACAGGTTAACAGGCGAACCGTGCGTCAGATGACCACCGTGCGCGAGGTTCATACCCACAATGGTATCGCCTGGCTGCAGCAGGGCGGTAAACACAGCAAAGTTAGCCTGTGAACCTGAGTGCGGCTGTACGTTGGCATAATCTGCACCAAACAGCGCTTTCGCACGATCGATAGCCAGCTGCTCAACAATATCTACATACTCGCAGCCGCCGTAATAACGTTTGCCAGGATAGCCTTCAGCATATTTGTTGGTGAGCTGTGAACCTTGCGCCTGCATTACACGCGGGCTGGTGTAGTTTTCAGAAGCAATCAGTTCAATGTGCTCTTCCTGACGCACTTTCTCTTGCTCCATCGCCTGCCACAACTCGGCATCATAATCGGCAATGTTCATTTCACGCTTTAACATCCGCATCTCCTGACTGGCTATCTTTAAATCGGCAAATTACGCCCCCAAAGGGCGAAGGCAGACAGTGTAAACCCTTTTACCAGGGGACGGTAGGGCCAATCCCCTCTTTTTACGCAAACGTTTGGCTTCGCATTGGCGATGTGTTTTTGGCTCGCTTTGCAAGCGGTTTTCCGCTGTTTTTCCCCGCACCCTGTAACGGAAATTTTCCATTTCTCCATCTGAAAATTTGCCGCTCAGTCTTCTTGTAAACCACAACGCTATTTACAGAACAAAACGCCCGGCCATAAGATGCATTTAAAATGCAGCTTTAAGTGAGGTATTCCCATGCTTGATGCCAAGACGATTCACATTGTGAAATCCACCCTTCCCGCGATTGCCGCATGCGGCCCCGATCTGACGGCCCATTTTTACAGTCAGATGCTCTCTCATCATCCAGAGTTAAAGCATGTCTTTAACAGGGCCAACCAGCGCAATGGCGCACAGCGTGAAGCGCTGTTTAATGCGATTTGCGCCTACGGGGCCAATCTGGACAATCTGACGGCGCTACGGCCAGCCGTCGAAAAAATTGCCCAAAAGCACGCCAGTCTGACGATCCAACCTGAGCAATATAAAATTGTGGGTGAGTATTTACTCTCCTCTATCGACGCCATGCTGAATCCTGGCGAAGCGGTGCTCGCCGCCTGGAGACGCGCTTACACAGTGCTGGCCGATATCTTTATCCAGCGTGAAGAAGCCCTTTATCAGGCATCGGCACACCAGCAAGGCGGCTGGCGCGGCACGAGAGCCTTCTTCATCAGCGCGATTGAGCAACAAAGTGACGTGATCAAAAGCGTTACCCTCGCTCCTGTTGATGGTAAACCCATTGCGTCCTTCAGGCCGGGGCAGTATGTGTCACTGCATCTGCAGCCAGCGGGCTTCCGTTATCAGCAAATTCGTCAGTACTCACTCACCACCGTCAGCAATGCGCAGACCTACCGAATTGCGGTAAAACAGGAAGCCGGGGGAAGAGTCTCAGGCTGGCTGCATCAACAGGCCAAAGCAGGCGATGAGATTCAGCTGACGCCTCCACACGGGGATTTTTTTCTCCAGGCAAGTCCGACGACGCCGGTCACGTTGATTTCAGCGGGCGTAGGGCAAACGCCGATGCTGGCCATGCTGCATGCGCTGGCTGCCCGGCAGCACCCGGCAGCGGTCAACTGGTTACATGCCGCTGAAAACGGCCAGCAGCATGCCTTTGCAGATGAAGTGCGCGCGGCCGGTGCCCTGTTGCCTGATTTTGCCCAACATATCTGGTATCGCGAGCCAAATCAGGGTGATGCAGGTCGTTATGATGCGCAAGGCCTTATGGATCTGGCGAGCGTTTCACCACGTCTGCAGGAGGTGAATACCCACTTCTATCTTTGTGGGCCGCTGGGCTTTATGCAGTTCGTCGTTCAGCAGCTGCTGGCGGTCGGCGTGACGGCGGACAGGATTCACTATGAGGTGTTTGGTCCGCATAAGGTAATGTAATTTGCGGCTATGAACGGCCCTTCTGGCATCTGTTATACGCTGAAAGTAAAGAGCCGTTTCGTGCGTATTACTGTGTTCATGCGTGAAGAGCGACGCGTCGGAGTCGGAGTCGGAGTCGGACATATTTTCATAGCGGAACAGATTACCGCCTATCCAGGCGCTTTCGCACGCATGGCAGCGTTTTACTTACCACTATTGAGCCGGGTAATCGTTAACGCATGGGAAGAAATAGCATAGTTTAACTTTCTTTTATTGATGGCAATGTATCAGCGAGGGCCTTTCTTAGTTTCAGCAAACAGGATTGTTTCCAGTATCCTTCTGACAAAGCTTTATGTAATGTCGGGAATGTTTCGTTAAAATAGTCACGCAGTTCATCACGGCCCGGTTCGATAAAAGGCGCTGCACATATTTGATCAATATTTGCCTCATCAACAAATTTTAACACCTCGTTGGGATTCTTAGGTAAAGCACAGGCCATGACAATATTTAAACTTTCCTGAAAAGAGGTCATCCCTAAGAATGGCGATTTGCTTAACACGGGATAAAGTCTTATCCAGCGGGTTTCCCCCTGGGCTATAAGCTCCCCTATTTTGTCGTAATCGCTGTCTGATAAGCCCTTACTATCATGATAATGCGAAGCGGTTAATACTTTACTGTAAAGCGCATCTTCGCCGGAAACGGTCTGACCGGATGCGAGAATCAGAGCGAATATCATTATCCCTTTTACTTTCATTGTATAAGCCATTTTCTGTCAACGCGCCTTCGGTTTTCCTGTAGATATTAAGAGAGTAAATTACACTTCCCTTTATTAACGGCCGTAGTTATAACACGCGAGAACATAAAGCTATGATTAACTGCACCCAATTATAAAAGCGCCATGATAATGTTAAGATTATTAGTTGTTTTTGATTTAGATTAATAGCCAAATGAAAGAACATTAACCTTAAATAACAAACAACATGCTAATCGAAATAAAAAACCAAAAAATTAATGCGATACAAAGAGATAATAAGTGAGTTGTACAATTTGAAGTTAATGTTGCCCAGATGATAACGTGCTGGAAATGACAGATTATTGCCCCTTCTTGCAATCAGGCAGGGGCACACTGACCAGCGATGAACGTTGTCCCGCATCGCAGGCGCAGTTCAGAAGCAAGCTTCGCTTCTGAAAAGGATTAAATCGCTTCCTCGTCTTCTTCACCGGTACGGATACGCACTACGCGAGCGACATCGAAAACAAAGATCTTGCCGTCGCCAATTTTGCCGGTTTGCGCGGTGCGCATGATGGTTTCGACGCAGGTGTCCACGATATCATCGCCAACCACCATTTCAATTTTCACCTTCGGCAGGAAGTCCACCATATACTCTGCCCCACGGTAGAGTTCCGTGTGCCCTTTCTGGCGGCCAAAGCCTTTCACTTCGCTTACGGTCATCCCGGTGATGCCGACTTCAGCAAGCGCTTCGCGCACATCATCAAGTTTGAATGGTTTAATTATTGCATCGATCTTTTTCATGTCAGACCCTTTCCTCGCGCCCTCCGTGGTCAGAGGGATTTTTTAAGTATAAATGTCGCTGGCCATGCTGCAGGCTGGTGCGGCAGAAAATTACTCTTTAAAGTCACTGGCGTCCAGTTCGTGACGTGACAGCAGCTTATAGAATTCAGTACGGTTACGTCCAGCCAGACGCGCCGCGTTGGTCACATTTCCTTTGGTCATCTGCAACAGCTTGCGCAGGTAATTGAGTTCAAACTGATTACGCGCCTCGACAAAGGTTGGTAATGCGCTGTTTTCGCCGCTCAGTGCCTGCTCTACCAGCGCATCGCTGATCACCGGCGAGGAACTGAGCGCCACGCACTGTTCAATCACATTCACTAACTGACGCACGTTACCAGGCCAGCTGGCGGAGATCAGGCGCTTCATCGCATCCACCGAAAAACTGCGCACCTGCGGTTTGTGACGGTCCGCGGCCTGGCGCAGCAGATGATTAGCCAGCAGCGGAATATCCTCGGTACGTTGATGCAGCGCCGGTATTTTCAGGTTAACGACGTTCAGGCGATAAAAGAGATCTTCACGGAATTCGTTTTTCTCCATCGCTTTCGGTAAATCCCGGTGCGTGGCGGAGATAATCCGCACATTGATATCAATATCGTTGTTGCTGCCAAGCGGCCGGACTTTACGCTCCTGTATGACCCGCAGCAGTTTAACCTGCAGCGCGGGCGGCATATCGCCAATTTCGTCCAGAAACAGCGTCCCGCCTTCGGCCGCTTTAAACAGGCCGTCGCGCGCGCTGACCGCACCGGTAAAGGCACCTTTCGCGTGACCAAATAACTCCGATTCCAGCAACTGCTCGGGCAAGGCACCACAGTTGATCGCGATGAACGGCTTGTCGGCGCGCGGACTGGCCGCATGGATAGCCTGCGCCAGCACCTCTTTACCCGTCCCGCTTTGCCCGTTGATCAGCACGCTGACATCCGACTGAGCAACCATGTGCGCCTGTTCAAGTAAGCGCAGCATCTGAGGATTGCGTGTTACGATGGCTTCCCGCCAGCGGTCGTCGCTGACCGGGACGCGCTGCGCGAGCGCTTCATCGATTGCCTTATAAAGCGCATCGCGATCGACCGGTTTGGTTAAAAAGCTAAATACGCCCTGCTGGGTTGCCGCGACGGCCTCTGGAATCGAACCGTGTGCGGTTAAAATGATGACCGGCAAGCCCATATGGCGTTTCTGGATTTCGCCAAAAAGCGCCAGGCCGTCCATCTCATCCATGCGCAAATCGCTTATCACCAGATCGATTTTCTCTTTCTGCAACAGCCGAAGCGCGTCAGGCCCACTGGCTGCGGTGGTCACCTGATAGCCTTCGCTGCTCAGCCGCATCCCTAACAGTTTCAGCAGGCTGGGATCATCATCCACCAGCAGCAGATGTGCCGCATGTTTTATCATTACTGCTCTTCCTCTTGTGGCAATGCCGTTCCATGACTGCCTTCTGGCATCTCTGAGGTTTTGCGCGACGAAAGCTGGCGTTCGATATCGGTTAACCGCTCCAGCTTGCTTTGCGTATCGCTTAACTGCTGCAGATGGACGTACCGCGAACGTAGCGCACTTAAATCCAGCTGTGCCGCCTGGTTACTGCGCCAGAGCTGGATGAGTGCCCGCAGGTTTTGCGGGAACTGCTCACTGTAGCTGTCCAGCTCGGTGATATAGTCGCGCCGTTCCAGTGGCGTTACGTTGCCATTTGCCATGAGTACGCCCTGTTTAAAGGCTCGCGACCAGCTGTCTACTGGCCAGCGGTGCGCCTCGGCGCGGGCTTCCGCGGGCGAAAGTCGTTCGGCGCAGTCAATACTGCGCATCCAGTAAAGGGGATTGGCAAGCGCGGCAGTGTTTTCAATATGCCAGATATCGCTACAGCGGGTTGTCAGATAATCCACCAGGCGCGTTTCAGGCACCGCGACAGAGTTTGGTGCGGGCTGGGATGCCGAGGTCGCCGGTGAGGAGGCACAGCCGCTGAGCATCAGGGTGCTCAGTGCGCTTATAAGAATCGCGGCAAAAAATTTCATACTTCAGACTTTCCCGGCGGTGGTATTCAGTTCAATGCGAAAACAAACATCCGCGTCATCGCGGCTGACCAGTTGCAGGTTGCCGTGCATACGGCGCAGACAATCCTTTGCGATACTTAACCCCAGCCCACTGCCTTTAACCGGCCCTTTGCGCTGATGGCTGCCCTGAAAAAAGGGCTCAAAGATCATTGCCTGCTCATGCTCGGGAATGGGCGTACCGCTGTTAGCGACCTCAATGATGACTGTATCGCCCTGCTGCTGGCTACGAAGCCAGATGTTACCGGATTCATTGCCATAGTTCACGGCGTTAGAGTAGAGGTTATCAATTACGCTCATTAATAGCATAGGCTCAGCCAGGCAATCTGTGGCCTTCAGATCGATCTCAACATGCATCTGTTTGTTACGCGCCGAAAGGGCGTGGGCATTCACAACGTCATGCACGATATCGTCCAGTTTGATCGCCTCAAGCGTGATTGGCCCATCAGCGAGCCTGCGGTTGTAGTCGAGCAATTGTTCAATCAGGTGCTGCAAATGACGGCTGCTGGTATCGAGTATGGAGACGATTTCTTTCTGCTCCGGATTTAGCACGCCCGCGACTTCATCCGCCAGAAGCGCCGTGCCCTCACGCAAACTGGCCAGCGGGGTTTTCAGTTCGTGTGAAAGGTGGCGTAAAAATTCGTGTCGCTGAGATTCAAGCCAGTGCAGCCGCTCGCTCAGCCAGACAATACGTTGCCCCAGCGAACGCAATTCCCGTGGCCCCCGAAACACCATGCTGCTGCCCAGTTCCCGCCCTTCGCCAAGGCGGTTAATCATCCGTTCGACACTTTTGACCGGACCGATGATCATGCGGGTAAACAGCAGCGTGAGTGTCAGGCTGATAATGAACAGAATCAGCGCCTGCCAGCCAAAGAACTGACCGCGATCGGCGATTTCGCGCTGAAGCTGTAAGCCGCGGGCGAATACCACCTCCCGCGTGTCGTGCACCAGTTGTGCGTTGGTTGCGGAAAAACGGTCAAGCGCCTGCGCAGCACTGCCCATCGGATTACCGTTCTGGCACTGCAGGGTTTCCAACAGCGGCAGCGTGTCCCGTAGCGTCTTAAAAGCCGGTAAATCGGGCAGATTATCAGCATGGGAGCTGAGCATCTGGCTGTAACGAATCCGCTGCGTCTGATACAGCTTCGCCAGCGAGGCATCACCCAGTACGCAATACTGGCGATAGCTGCGCTCCAGCTCAATGGCGGTTCGTGCCATGGCTTCGCTGCGCCGGACATCGGTAAAGGTGTTGCGGTTAGTGTCCGCCGCCTGATTGCTGAGTGCGGAGAGGCTTTCCCATGCCTGCCAGGCCAGTACCAGTAAGGGCAGGAGCACCAGCAAAAAGGCCATCAGCACCAGCTGACGCAGAGATTGGGGGAAAAAACGCCATTTTTTCACGCGACGGCTTCCATAAAGATACGCTTACCGGATGCTAGCGGAGTCGGCCCGGAGAAGGAAGAGGCAGAAAAGAAAACGGCAGACCATCTGGCCTGCCGCAGACGCGCCGCCTTAGCCACGCGTGAGAATGGGTGGAGCCTAACTCAACGTTACGTCCGATGCTTGATAACGATGCAATGCATACGATTATCGGTGTGGTGGACGGCAGGCTCCGTTTGGTGCGTCATTCGGGCTTTATGAGCTCTGACCGCAGCGCGGTGGCATTCATAAACAAGTGAATGAGCAGCGCGATAATTATAGCAAAGATCATGCCAACAATAAAAGCCCCTTTCTGTTCAGGCTCTTGCAGGTAAGCGAGCAGTGAAAGCGGCCCGTTCAGACCATCCGGTCTGGCAAATGTGTCGCCAAATGCCAACACATTTTCATCGTACCTCTGCCGTATAATAAAATCATAGAGATAGATGTCACCAATCAGCGACAACAAAAGGTGACGGCTGTCTCCTTTTGCCAACATCTCGTGCCCATAAAAAAAGGGAGGCACCTGGCCTCCCCATTTTTTTACGGCAATTAACCCAGTTGTTTGCGCGCGTTACGGAAAATGCGCATCCATGGGCTGTCTTCCCCCCACTCCGCCGGATGCCAGGAGTTGCTGACCGTACGGAAAACACGCTCAGGATGCGGCATCATAATGGTGACGCGCCCGCTTTCGTTGGTCACGGCAGTGATGCCATTTGGCGAACCGTTCGGGTTGGCCGGATAGGTTTCCGTCACCTTACCGCTATTGTCCACAAAGCGCAGCGCCACCAGCCCTTTGGATTCCAGCGCCGCCAGGTGAGTACCATCGCGCACTTCTACAAAACCTTCTCCGTGTGATACCGCAACAGGCATCCGCGAACCCGCCATGCCATCCAGCAGTAATGACGGGCTGGCGGCCACTTCAATCAGGCTGAAGCGCGCTTCAAAGCGCTCAGACTGATTACGCACGAAGCGCGGCCACAGTTCGCTGCCAGGAATCAGCTCGCGCAGGTTGGACATCATCTGGCAACCGTTGCAAACACCCAGCGCCAGCGTTTGCGGACGATGGAAGAAGGCTTCGAACTGATCGCGCACACGCGGGTTGAACAGGATAGATTTCGCCCAGCCCTCACCGGCTCCCAGTACGTCACCGTAAGAGAAGCCACCACAGGCCACTAACGCTTGGAAACGTTCCAGATCGATGCGTCCTGCCAGCAGATCGCTCATATGAACGTCCACGGCGGTAAAGCCTGCGCGGTCAAAGGCTGCGGCCATTTCCACATGAGAGTTAACACCCTGCTCACGCAGCACGGCCACGCGCGGACGGGCACCTGTAGCAATCATCGGCGCGGCAACGTCCTCTTCCGGCCTGAAGGTCAGGCTGACGTTAAGACCCGGATCGTTGTCGTCCTGTTTTGCCTGATGTTCCTGATCAGCACAGGCCGGGTTATCACGCAGACGCTGCATCTGCCAGGTGGTTTCCGCCCACCAGGTACGCAGCGTGGTGCGACTTTCGCTGTACACAGCACTGTCGCCTGAACGAATCACGAAGCGATCGCCCGGCTGTGCGCTGCCCAGCACATGACTGCACTGCGCCAGTCCATGTTGAGCCAGAATCTGCTCGACACCTTCACGATCGGCGGCCTTGATCTGAATGACTGCGCCCAGTTCCTCAGTAAACAACGCCGCCAGCGCATCACTGCCCAGCGCCGCGATATCAACATCTACACCGCAGTGACCGGTAAAGGCCATTTCTGCCAGCGTGACCAGCAGGCCCCCATCGGAACGGTCATGGTAGGCCAATAGTTTCTGTTGGCTGACCAGCGCCTGCATCGCATTAAAGAAGCCTGCCAGCTGCTGTGCATCACGTACATCGGCAGGCTTGTCGCCCAGTTGACGATACACCTGCGCCAGCGCGGTTGCGCCCAGAGTATTGGCACCGTTACCCAGATCGATCAGCAGAAGCAGGTTGTCCTGATCCGCCATCAGTTGAGGCGTCACGTTGCGACGAACATCTTCGACACGAGCAAAGGCGGTAATCACCAGCGACAGCGGCGACGTCATTTCGCGTTGTTCAGTGCCTTCCTGCCAGCGGGTTTTCATCGACATGGAGTCTTTACCCACCGGGATAGTAATGCCCAGTGCCGGACACAGCTCCTCACCGACAGCTTTCACGGCGTCATACAGGCCCGCATCTTCGCCCGGATGACCCGCGGCTGACATCCAGTTTGCCGAGAGTTTCACACGCTTCAATGACCCCACGGGCGTGGCGGCCAGGTTTGTCAGCGCTTCACCAACAGCCAGTCGTGCTGAGGCGGCAAAGTCGAGCAGCGCCACCGGCGCGCGTTCGCCCAGAGCGAACGCTTCACCATGATAGCTGTCGAGGCTGGCGGTCGTGACCGCACAGTTGGCTACCGGGATCTGCCAGGGTCCTACCATCTGATCCCGTGCCACCATGCCGGTCACACTGCGATCGCCGATGGTGATCAGAAAGGTTTTTTCCGCCACGGTCGGTAAGTGCAGAACGCGATTCACCGCCTCCGTTAAGACGATGCCATCACGGTGTAACGGTGTGCCCTGCGCCTGCTGTTTGACGACATCGCGCGTCATTTTCGGGGTTTTCCCCAACAGCACATCCAGCGGCATATCAATTGGGCTGTTATCAAAGTGGCTGTCGTTGAGCGTCAGATGCTGCTCTTCTGTGGCTTCACCGATAACCGCAAAAGGCGCGCGCTCACGCTCGCAAATCGCCGCAAATTCAGCCAGCTTTTCGGGTGCCACCGCCATGACGTAACGCTCTTGCGATTCATTACACCAGACTTCCAGCGGGCTCATCCCTGGCTCATCGCTGAGGATATCGCGCAGGTTGAAACGTCCACCGCGCCCGCCATCGCTGACCAGCTCAGGCATGGCGTTCGACAGCCCGCCCGCACCGACATCGTGGATAAACAGAATCGGGTTGTCGTCGCCTAACTGCCAGCAGCGGTCAATCACTTCCTGGCAACGCCGTTCCATTTCCGGGTTGTCACGCTGTACGGAGGCAAAGTCGAGATCAGCGTCAGACTGGCCCGATGCCATAGATGAGGCCGCCCCGCCGCCCAGACCGATATTCATTGCCGGTCCGCCCAGTACGATCAGCTTTGCCCCGACAGTAATCTCGCCTTTCTGGACGTGATCGGCACGGATGTTCCCGATGCCACCCGCCAGCATAATCGGCTTGTGGTAACCGCGCAGTTCGGTGCCGTTGTGGTTGTTGACCTGTTCTTCATAGGTCCGGAAATAGCCATTCAATGCAGGACGGCCAAACTCGTTGTTAAACGCCGCGCCGCCCAGAGGGCCTTCAGTCATAATGTCCAGTGCGCTGACGATGCGCGCGGGCTTGCCAAAATCCTCTTCCCACGGCTGCTCAAAGCCCGGAATACGCAGGTTCGACACCGAGAATCCGACCAGACCGGCTTTCGGCTTCGCGCCTCGTCCGGTCGCCCCTTCGTCACGAATTTCGCCGCCGGAGCCGGTTGCCGCGCCAGGCCACGGCGAAATCGCCGTAGGATGGTTATGCGTTTCGACCTTCATCAGAATATGCGCCGCTTCCTGGTGGTAGCCATATTCCCCGTTTTCGGCATCCGCAAAGAAGCGTCCTACTTCAGAGCCTTCCATCACCGCCGCATTGTCTTTATAAGCCGACAGGACATAATCCGGCGTTTGCTCAAAGGTGTTCTTAATCATTTTAAACAGCGATTTCGGCTGTTTTTCGCCGTCAATAATCCAGTCGGCGTTAAAAATTTTGTGACGACAGTGCTCGGAGTTCGCCTGAGCAAACATATAGAGTTCGATGTCGTTAGGGTTACGGCCCAGCTTCGTAAAGGCTGCCAGAAGGTAGTCAATTTCGTCGTCTGCCAGCGCAAGGCCCAGCGATGTATTGGCATGAACCAGTGCCTGACGGCCTTCACCCAACACATCAACGCTTTTGACCGGCTGAGGTTCGTGGTGGGCAAACAGTTGTTCGGCCTGATGGAGGTCGCTGTACACCGTTTCCATCATGCGGTCATGCAGCAGCGCTGACAGCGTTTGCCACTGGGTTTCCGTCAACTGGGGTGCCTGAACATAAAACGCCAGACCGCGCTCCAGTCGACGGACATGTGACAGATCACAGTTATGCGCAATATCGGTCGCTTTTGAAGACCATGGCGAAATGGTGCCTGGACGTGGCGTGACCAGCAGCAAACGCCCTTGTGGCGCATGTTCAGCGAGAGAAGGACCGTACTTGAGCAGGCGCTGCAGACGGGATTTTTCATCCTCACTCAACGGCGCGCTGACATCGGCAAAATGGACGTACTCAGCGTAAATATCACTTACCGGCAGATGAGCGTCCTGAAAGCGGGCCAGCAGTTTGTTTACACGAAATGCCGACAGGGCGGGCGAACCACGCAGAATTTCCATCATAAGATCTCTCGTCTTTGAAACGCCGGGTGCGACGCTTCATTGGGCGCAACAGGGGGAAAACGGGGCGTATTATAGAGAAAGCCACTCCGCGACGAAACCGTTTGCGCAAAATTTATGGCCAACAAGATTTGGCTGATAATTGCGCAAAAATTGCTTTATAAGTTGCTCTGCCTCAGTTTGTTGCGCAAAATGCCCCTCGCTCTGGGAGTTAAAACAAGATCAATACTGCCTTAAAAGACAGAGGCCTTGGAGCCATCGAGAGATAACTATTTGAAACGCCTGAAATTAAATTATCTGTTTATCGGTCTGCTCACCGTGCTGTTAGCACTGGCACTGTGGCCGTCCATTCCCTGGCATGGGAGCGGGCAGGATACGATTTCACAGATTAAATCACGGGGAGTGCTACGGGTCAGTACCGTAAACTCGCCGTTGACTTACTACACCGTGAATAAAGCACCGGCCGGGATGGATTACGAGCTGGCGAAGCGTTTCGCCCGTTATCTGGGCGTCAGGCTGGAAATCACGGTGCGCGCGAATATCAGCGACCTGTTTGATGCGCTTGACGACGGCAAAGCCGATTTGCTGGCCGCAGGCCTTATCTATAATAATGAGCGACTGAACCGCTATCAGACGGGCCCCAGCTATTACAGCGTTTCCCAGCAGTTGATTTATCGTGTGGATAAAACTCGCCCGAAAAACCTGGGCGATTTAAAGGGACGGCTCGTCGTTGCATCCGGATCGGCTTATCTGTCTACACTCAAGAGCGCCAGAGCGGAGCACTATCCCGACCTTGACTGGGCTATCTCGACCGATCAAAGCCCGAAAGCGCTACTTGAGGCCGTCGCCGAGGGCAAGCTGGATTATACGATTGGCGATTCCGTCACCATCGCACTGCTTCAGCGCATCCATCCACAAATGGCGGTCGCCTTTGACGTCACGGATGAAGAGCCGGTGACGTGGTATATGCCCCGCGAAAGCGACGACAGCCTGAACGCGGCCATGCTGGATTTCTTTAATGGCATGGGCGAAGAAGGCGCAATGGCGCGGCTGGAAGAGAAATACCTCGGGCACGTTGGCACCTTTGATTATGTGGATACGCGCACCTTCCTGCGTGCGATTGATACGGTTCTGCCTGATATCAAACCGTTATTTGAGAAATACGCCAGTAATATCGACTGGCGTTTGCTGGCCGCTATCTCCTATCAGGAATCACACTGGAATCCGCAGGCGACATCACCGACCGGCGTGCGCGGCATGATGATGCTGACGCGCAATACTGCCGACAGCGTGGAAGTGGGCGATCGAACCGATCCTGAGCAAAGTATTCGCGGCGGCAGCCAGTATCTGCAAAATATGATGGATAAAGTCCCGCAGTCCATTCCGGAAGACGAACGTATCTGGTTTGCGCTGGCCGCCTACAACATGGGTTATGCTCATATGCTGGATGCCCGTAAGCTCACGGCAAAACAGGGTGGCAACCCGGACAGTTGGGCTGATGTGAAACTGCGCCTGCCGATGCTGAGCCAGAAACGTTATTATGCGCAAACGACCTACGGCTACGCGCGGGGCCAGGAAGCGTATAACTACGTGGAAAATATTCGTAAATATGAGATTAGCCTGGTGGGCTATTTGCAGGAGCAGGAAAAGCGCCTTGCCCAGCAGGCCGCGCTGGAAGCGGAGATGGGCAAAGGCTATCCTGCCGTTTCGCCACAAGTGGCAATGAATTAGCTTTCGCGCTGCGCCTGTCGCAGCGCTTTTTGTTGCTGACGACGCATGCGGAAAAAGTCGCTCAGCAGCGCCGCGCACGCGTCTTCCAGCACGCCGTGATCTAACCTTACCTGATGGTTCATCCCCGGATGGCCCAGCACGTCAATCAGCGAACCGGCTGCGCCGGTTTTCACATCGTGCGCGCCATAAACCAGACGACCTATCCGGCTATGCACCATCGCGCCGGCGCACATGACGCACGGCTCCAGCGTCACATAAAGCGTGGTATCCAGCAGACGGTAATTTTCCAGTACTTTCCCGCCCTGACGAAGCGCCATAATCTCTGCGTGCGCGGTGGGATCATGCTGACCGATAGGCCGGTTCCAGCCTTCGCCAATGACGCGGTCGCCGTGAACCAGGACGGCGCCTACCGGCACCTCGCCCTCATCCCATGCGCGTTGCGCCAGCGTCAGCGCCCGGCGCATCCAGTATTCATCTTGTTCTTGTGTCACACGAACCACTCCCGGCAGCAAAAAGCGGCGCATTATACCGGGCATGCCGGCAAAACCGAAGCTCAGTACAGGTTATTCTAACTGCTGCAATTCACCCGCCGGCGTGACGCGCCAGCGATGCTGACAAAAGAACAATAACGGGTTGTCCTGCTTGCTGTCGCTGTAACCACTATAGAGTTGCAGTGGTGTGCCGATTTGCTCTTCTAACTGCACCACTTTTTCGTGGCCCAGACAGCGCAATTTCAGCACGCGCCCACCCAGGCCGCGCTGCATCTGGCTGGCAATCAACTTTACTCTGGGCAGAAACGCCGAATCGTAATAGACCTGCTCCACCAGCGACTGCGGCGAGCCCGTAATCAGCCACACATCCGCATCATCGCTGCTGAGGTACTCGCTGAGACGCTTCTGCACCACCGGAAACGCTTTCACGCGCTGGCGAAACCACTGAGCAAACTCGGCTTCCAGTCGTAACAGGGTGGTTTCAGATCGGCCAAAGGTGATTGACCAGAGTAACAGGCTCATCGGCCAGCGGGCCGCACGCCCTTTGAACAGCAGCCCTGCGCCGACGACGGGCAGCAAAGGCACGACCAGTAGCAGATTCAGGGGCTTGCGGCGCAGCAAATAGCGCATGAAAGTGCCAAACATATCCTGTTGGTGCAATGTGCCATCAAGGTCGAAAAACACCACGCGACGTTGTCTCTCGTTGGTCAAACAGCTCTCCTTTTTAACGAATATGCATCAACAGCCTCTATTGTAGTCATCTTCGCGCAGCGAGGCGATGACTGTCATTTTTTATTCCAGTGGCTACAATGCTTTTAGAATCATTTATTCCTTGGGGACGCACCGCTACATCATGAGGACTGGGCATGAGTTCATTGCTGCGCATTCGCCAGCTTTATCCTTCACTGGCGCTGAACGAGCGCCGGCTGGCGGATTTTTTACTGTCACAACCGGATCGGGCACGGCATTTAAGTTCACAAAAGCTGGCAGAAGAAGCTGGCGTCAGTCAGTCCAGCGTCGTTAAGTTTGCGCAAAAGCTGGGATACAAAGGTTTTCCGGCACTCAAGCTGGCACTGAGCGAATCGCTGGCCGATAAAGATGCCATCACCGTGCATAATCAGATCCTCAGTGACGATCCCCTTAAGGCTGTGGGCGAAAAATTACTGACAGAAAAGCTGTCGGCCATTCGCGCGACCCTGGATATCAACAGCGAAGAGAAGCTGAATGCCGTCTTGCAGCTGCTTAAGCGCGCACGCCGTATTTTACTGGTCGGAATCGGCGCATCCGGCCTGGTGGCAAAAGATTTTTCCTGGAAGCTGATGAAGATTGGCATCAATGCCGTCGCGGAGCAGGACATGCACGCGCTACTGGCCAGCGTACAGGCCATGTCATCCGGCGATGTGCTGCTGGCGATCTCTTACACGGGTGAACGTCGTGAGATTAACCTGGCCGCGCAGGAAGCAGTGCGGGTGGGCGCGGACGTGCTGGCCTTTACCGGCTTCACGCCTAACACACTGCAGCAGTGCGCCACGCACTGCCTGTACACCGTTGCAGAAGAACAGAGTACGCGCAGCGCCGCGATCTCCTCGACTACCGCCCAGTTGGCGTTAACGGACCTGCTCTTTATGGCGCTGGTACAGAACGATCCTGAGCGCGCGTCCAGCCATATTCGCCACAGCGAGGCGCTGGTGAAGAAGCTGATTTAGCCGCGCCGGGCTCAGAGTGCGCGATATCCTCATAACGGCCCGGTAACGTTCCGCTTACATGAGTGTTCATTTATCTGCATCATGTTTGCGAGTAACACGCTGTGTTATTGTACGCAACGTAGCGCGCCAGAGCCGGATCCTTAATTGAGTGACGAGGAGAAGGCGATCCATCGTGCTATAACGGCGTTATTTCGGGTGCTGTGGCGAGCATACTTGTTCGCCGCAGAAACGCCCTGCTCCCTTTACTGACTCAGAAACCGCGATGTCTTTACTGATTACAGAACGATGCATTAACTGCGATATGTGTGAGCCATACATTAAAACCATTATAAAACAATAAATTGAGTTTATGTGTTACCTTTTGCGTTGCGCTGGATAACACATAAATTTCGCATCAATAAGTCACCGTAACACAAAACTCTACTACCCCGCTTGCGACTCTCCCGCGTCAAGACAACCATTATAACTCCTATAACCCCGAAAAGAGTTGACCGCCAAAATAATTAGGGTTATTATAACCCCATCAAAACGACACAGAGAGCCGGAGGATGGATAGCAGGAATGCAATAGCGATGATAGAAGCCGATGGGTGGTATCTGGTGAGAGTTAAAGGCAGTCATCACCAGTTCAAACACCCAACGAAAAAGGGGCTGGTAACGGTAAAACATCCACAAAAGGACATACCGCTACCAACACTGAAAAGTATCAAAAAACAGGCGGGGCTTTAAGCCCCTCCTACTGGAGGTTTAAATGTTATACCCTGTTGCTATTGATAAAGGCGATTCATCCTTCGGCGTTCGCGTACCTGATATTCCCGGCTGCTTTTCTGGCGGCGACAACTATCAGGATGCGATTGAGAGCGTGCGTGAGGCTATCGACGCGCATATCGAATTACTGGTGGAAGATGGTGAAGCGGTGCCAGAAGCAACCAGCGTGGAAAACTGGCTGGCCGATCCCGATTATGCTGGCGTCGTGTGGGCGCTGATTGACGTGGATGTTACCCGATTGATGGGAAAAGCGGAAAAAATCAACGTAACACTCCCTTCTTTGCTGATCCGCCGTATCGATCAGTTTGTCGCTGCACACCCTGAGTACGGTAGCCGCTCCGGCTTCCTGTCCCGCGTGGCGGCTGATAAAGTGATAGGACGCGAAAAACGTTAAGCCTCGCAAGAGGCTTTAACTATCTTAGAAAACAAGGAAATATCATCCAAATGAGTTCCTCACTACTTCAGCAAGGCTTTGTTGAATAATAGGTAATCATTCTGTTTTGTCTGCACTGTTTTGGTAGAAAACGCTGATGCCAGACAGAACACCGTCATACGCAAGCATGTAATGCATTGATTTTATGTTATCTGAAACAACCGTTTTCATAGTACCACAGCATAAAATCCATTTATTCAACAAAGCCTACCTCCGGCACAACGCCGCCCGTCAGGTAAACATCCATCGACATATTCTGATTGTCGGTGAAGAAGATTTTTACCGATTCATCGGGGATAACGCCCTGGTAAATATCGGCCAGCATTTCGCAAGTACCGTCCCAGTGATTGGCGCGAATTTTAGCCCGTAATATAGACCTGTAGGTATCATCGTCGAGTTCGGTAAAACCACTGTCTGCGTCAAAGCGCCTTTTCCAGCTTCCCTGGTCAAAACCCACCCCTTCCGTATCAAGCGCAAAATAGACGCCGGTTATCGGTGTTTTGACGTAGCGTGACAGGCCGATCCATTCCCCCACGGCATCAAGCTGTGGCCCGTTACCGTGGTCAATACTGAACAGCGCGTTCAGTTGCCCTGCCTGCGTGGCAATGTCGGTAAACGGGCGGGTGATAAGACTGATGTGCCGGACGAATTTATCTGCGGTCAGATGTGCAGGTGTAATGTAGTCGGTATAGTCTCTCATGACGTAACCACCAGTCGGACATCATCCGCCGTACAGCTAACCGCCTCGTTGAAGGCCACCAGCAGATTTTCTTCACTGACGGCATCCTCGGAGCGACCGATTTTTATCGCTGTAATATCGTAGGTCTGTCCCTCCTCATCACCGGATAAGTTGGCAGGGGAATACAGTCGGGTCAGGTACAGATTGTCGCCTATCAGTTGCGCATTAATGTATGCCGCGACCGCAGAACGAATTTTATCGCCGGTAAGGGTTGTGTATCCGGTAAATGCCGTCAGGTCTATCTCAACCGATACACGCACATCTTTCGGGCGGGAAAAGCTGATCTTACGCGGCATCCCGTAACTGTCGGTCACCATCGCAGACGTGTCGCCAAAGGTGCCTGCTCCCGGCGTCTTTTTTAATGCAATAGCGCTGGCAATGGCGTTCACATCACCACCATCAACGATCATGGCGATAGAATGGGACGGAATACCATTTTTATCCGTCTCGCTGGTGTCGTTCTCAAACCCACGCTGGCGCACCACGCCGGAAAGCAGTGCCACCGCGCCCTGAATGCCGTCAAGCACAGTGCGCGAGGGCAGTGCAACAGATTTCTTCTGGCGATTGCGTAACTGGTTATCCGTCTCCACCGGCCTCCCGGTTGCCGCCGCTGCCGGGTTAGTCACGCTCTGCCAGCCTCGTGTTGGCGTGGCAATTTCACTGATATCGCCAGGTAGCGCTGTAATCTGACCGGTCTGAGTACAGACGGCGGTCACTGTAGCGCTGCCATGCGTGTCGAGCGTAACGGTTGATGGCAGACTCCACAGATTGCCGTTCTTATCGCGCACGCGGCCATTCTTTATCACCGTTCCCACCTGCCCCGTGAGCAGCACATCGGCATTCGAATACCCCGATGCCTGCCGCGAAATACCGTTAATGGCTACATTGTTTGACAACGCGGCCCCCGTGCTGGTGGCCGGACTGTAGCTGTTATACGCTGCAATGATAGCGTTATTGGCATCGTGCATTGCCAGCGCATAAATGGCGATCATCTGGCCGTCCTTGCTGTCCGGGTCAAGATAGCTGTCCGCACCGTAGATCTGCCGGAAATATCCCGTGAGTCGGCTGAGTATCGTCTGATAATCAGGCGCACTTATCCCGCTGTCGGTCACGGTGGCCGCCAGCCCTAAAGAGTCTAGATTCAGCATGGTTAACCTGTAATTGAAGGTAAGCGTCACAGACAGACCGTATTGACAGAATAATTAGAGGTAGTGAGTCGATAGTACAATACTGCAGAATTACCGTAAGCGTCGCATTCAGACCGTATTGACGTTCAGGCAGAGGGAAGCTCGACCTTCCATGGCAGCAGATCGCGGACCCGGTTCACCGGCCAGTCCTGTATATGACCGATGACGTAACGCAACCACGTC
>NZ_VZPF01000018.1 GCF_008801695.1 Pantoea stewartii subsp. stewartii | reverse complement strand
TGGCAAAAAAGCCGGGTAAGGGTATTTAATGTCACAGAACTGGATGCGCCATTTTGAGCTGCAGCTTGTCTCCGAAAATAAGCCCGGGATCAGCCTGAGCGATTTTAAAGTTACTTTTGATATAGAGAGAAATGATAGCCGCTGGCCAGCCACAGCAAAGGTGAAAATCTATAACCTGTCGCAGGAAACGCAGAACCGCATCATGAAGCGTGAATTCGATAAGGTCATTATCATCGCCGGCTATGACGGCATCGCGCCAGACTACACCCGCGATCAGGTCGGGGTAGTGCGTGAAATACGGCCGGAAGAAGTCGGACAGACAGGAAATGCCAATTTCGGCGTGCTGTTTAGTGGCGATATTGAATTCTGTGTCAACGGAAAAGAGAACGTCACAGACTCCTGGGTTTTGATTAAAGCTACGGACGGTCTGAAAGCCTTCACAAATGCCGTAATCAGCACAAATATCGCCAAAGGCTATACGCTGCGTGATGTCTACGATCTTCTTATGCGCCATCTTAAACCCTACGGCATTGTGCCGGGCGTGGTACCAGAATTCCCGCCAACGGTATTTCCACGCGGTGCGACTTTTTACGGGCTTGTCTCTGATTATCTGAGTGCACTTGCAGAAGATATTAATTCCACCTGGCAGTTCAGCTACGGGCGGCTTGATATGGTTCAGAAAGACGTTGCAGCGCATAAAGCCGTTGTGCTGAACGCCGATACCGGCCTTATCGGAATGCCACAGCAGACTATCGGCGCTGGCGTGAATATCCGCTGCCTCATCAATACCAATATTCGCCTGCATGGTCTCGTACAACTGGATCAGGGGTCAGTCTACCGAGCCGAACTGAGCGACGATCAGGTACTAAAAGCGGGTGGCCCTCTCCGCGAACAGGAGACTAACGGCAATCTTACGGTGTCCGGTCTGGCACAGAAAGAGAACCCGGCCAGCATTGCGACCGATGGCGTCTACATTGTCCGCTACATCATGATTACCGGCGACACGCGCGGTAAGGCGTGGTACATGGATATGGCGTGTGAAGCCCGTGGCAATGCAGATGTTTCTTCAAACTCTTTCCTCTTGAAACAGGACTAATGATGAAAAAATTCTTATTGGCCTTTGGACTGTTGGCCGCCACAACAGCTTTCGCGGAGGCTCCGGTTGTCCATTCATATGGGTGCGGTTCATTTAGATTGGATGTGATTGCTAATTCGATGTCGAAAGTGAACGGAGAATACGTTACATCGCAAAAAATTAGGGCGCTGGGTGAGCATGGTATGCAAATGCAGATGACCCTCATGCCAGCCAGTGATGGAAATGATTATGGTTTTGAGTATGTACACCCGGATGGGAGCGACTCGCATTTTCTGAACGTCGAGCTAATCCGCACAAATATGGATCAGCCGCGCCTGATTGGTACTTTTCCATGCCAACGCATTGCAGGATAAGGGGGAGTAATGGCGAGTATTCGGCCTTTCGACAATAACGAAGTAACCGATGCAGTTCAGTATGGAACAATGAACCGCACGAAAGTAGCATCGCCAGGAGTAATCCGCTCATTCGATTCTGAAACGGTCACCTGCACTGTTGAGATAGGCATAATGGGATTAGCCTCAAAACCTGTCGAAGATGCCACTTCAATGGACAGAACGGAATATTCAAATAATGAATACCCTATCCTGATTGATGTTCCAGTGGTATTTCCTCGCGGCGGCGGCTGCACTCTGACATTTCCTGTTCAGCCGGGCGATGAATGTCTGGTGGTGTTTTCCGATCGCTGCATAGATTTCTGGTGGCAGAATGGTGGCGTTCAGCCTCGTGTAGTGGGACGCAATCACACTTTCAGCGATGCATTTGTGATACCCGGCCCACAGTCACAGGCAAAGAAAATCAGCAATATCAGCCCCACCGCCGCACAGCTTCGCACAGACGATGGTGCCGCATTTGTAGAAGTAGCTGCCGGGCACGACATCACCATCCAGACCCCGGGTAAACTCACTGCCAGTGCTAATGGTGGAACCGAAATTACGTCACCGGAAATCGTGTTCAACGGCAATGTGACTATCAATGGCAACCTTTCCCAGGGTATGGGCAGCGGCGGTGGAACGGCAACCATGAATGGCCCGGTGACGGTTAATAACGATGTAACAGCGGGCGGCAAGAGCCTGACCGGCCACACTCATGGTGGCGTGCAGAGCGGTAGCGGCCACACTGGCGTACCGGACTGATGGAGGTATCAGTAAATTATGTTGATGAGCAAAGCAGAGTATGCCCGCTACAGAGGCGTGAGCCGTCAGACTGTCTATGACTGGGTAGCGAAGGGGGCTGTAGTGCTTTCCGGCTCTAAAATTGATGTGACAGCGACAGAGAGCCAGAAGAACTATCCGGTACCAGGTGGTTCTGAAATTAAAACGTGGCCGCATCGCACGCTCGAAATGACGTGGGGCGAATTCTGGAGCGCTGTTAAAGCCAATGACGGTAAAATACCGGCACCAGCCAGCGACGATGAAATTAAACAGCGTGTTCTCGATGCAGCCGATGAGCTTAATTGCGAAGTCCAGTTTCTGGAGGACGGCGGGATCTGGATAGGTGATGGTGAAGCTGAGCATTACTTCAATGTGTATGGCTTACGGGAGAACGCAGAAAACGCTATCACTATGCTGAGGCATGAAGTTTGCTACGCTGCTGAGGCGTGCGGGGATGATCTGGACGACTGGAGCGAGGCAGGAATCAGGGCCTTGTCTGAGTGGGCGAAACATCCAAAAGAAGCATAACCTACCAGTGCACCCGCGAATCTGAACGGTTTACACTTTCAATATTAATCGGGAATGCGAAACGGATTTGGTTTACACATTTGACACCCCAAGCGCAAGAAAGCGGGGGTATTTCGTTAAATGTGTAAAGTGGGTTTACAGCGGGCAATAAAAAAGCCCGCGATCGGAGGGCGCAGGCTTTTAATTAGTACCGGAATTACCATTATCACGTGGCAAAGGCATTATACCAACTTACTCTATTTTTGAAAGCCTCTGAGAACGGATAAAGCCCATGACACCTGAACAGACAGCACTCCTTTCTATCGCGGCCATTGAGCACTACGGCGAAACTGTAACCCCTTCCGAATTGCGCGAAATTAAGCGTTACATACACACCGGAGCAGCCAGGCGGGAACGATTCGAGCAGTCGATGAACAGTCCGACATGGCAGTGGCAAAAGCCAGCTAAGCGCCGGTGACCAGCCGACAGATTTGTCGGTAGATGACATTGCGAGGCAGCAATTCTGACGCACAAACCAAAGCCCGAATATGGGCTTTGCTCACCATGGTTGTAACTCATTGAAAATGTTCCAACCGCCAAATATGGCGTCTGCTCAGAAAGTAGTCGATACGGCGATGTGCAGATTTGCATATCGGACACTTACTCAGAAAGTGCCGATACCGAGATTCCGGTATCGCTCGTCGAACTTTGCGCCGACGAAATTCTAATGTTCAAATCCTTCACGTTAAATAGGTAGAGGACTCTGGCTACAGGTAGATAAGGGTAGATAGCCAAAAATTCATTACCTACCCTCTGGAAGCCTTGTGTCGCAAGGGCTGAGGTCAATTAGGTAGACAGGTAGACAACCAGAAGCCAAAACTTTTAAACGCGCACCCCTATAAACTCAAAGCAGTGCAAATCAACTGCGTACGTTAAACGTACGGACATCGCAACCCATTGAATCAATGTAGTTATAGCGAAATGCTAGAATCGGCTAACCCATGGATTCCTTCCCCAGCCCCCAATGGTGGATGGGATTTCAAACACGAACAGTATTCGGGTTCGCCTGAACATAACCATTACTTAGGTTTGAGTAATGGCGCAGATTTGCGCCATGAAAAGGGCTGCACTGTAAACGCTGCTCTTGGGGATGATTGGTTTTTCAATCATGAGGAAAATCAACACAGTACAGAGTTGAACAGTATCCGTAAGCCAAATCTGGTTTACGTATCAAATCAGCTGATTAACAAACCCTCTTTAAGAGGTTTGGCTCGTAATTTGTGCGGGACTAAAAGAGACGCGCAAGCTTTGCATACCGAAATCATCGGTTCGCAGAAATTGTGGGTAACTGAAAGTCACTCGCAAGACGACCCGAAATGATCGGGGCAGTCCTTAACGGAGGGTTACGAAACTTTCGTAGGTATAACGATTTCGGTGATCCCTTTGCTGGCAGGCAAAGGACAAATTTGTCCTTTGGAATGGTTTAACGAAACTTTCGTAAAACTTGCCGCCAGAGCCAGCCAGGAATAATCCCTTCTCTGGCTGGCGTCTCTTTAGTTGACAGATGCACCATTGAGACTGATTACCCTCTAAAGCGTTCCTGCTGGTATACTCGCCCGCCTGATTTCGTTCCCATGCTTTTCCCTTCGTGCGTTACTATGCGTCAGTCCGTGGGGTAATCGGTGGGGTAATAAATTCGAATTTTTGCCATAGTTTGAATTTAAACCGTTTAAAATCAACAGGTTTAATGTAAATGCTTAGTTATCGCCACAGTTTTCACGCTGGCAACCATGCCGACGTGCTTAAGCACACCGTACAGAGCCTCATCATCACTGCGTTAAAAGAGAAAGAAAAACCGTTTCTCTATCTGGATACGCACGCCGGTGCAGGACGTTATCAACTCAGCGGCGAGCACGCAGAGCGCACGGGTGAATATCTGGAAGGCATCGGACGCATCTGGCAACAACCGGACGCGCCCGCCCTGCTGCAACCCTATTTCGATGCGATTCATGCCCTGAACCGTAACGGCACGCTGCGCTACTATCCTGGCTCTCCGCTAATCGCCCGCCATCTGCTGCGCCCTGAAGATAAGATTCAGCTGACCGAGCTGCATTCCAGCGATTATCCGCTGCTGCGTACCGAGTTCAGCAAAGACAGTCGCGCGCGCGTTGAAAGGGCCGATGGCTATCAGCAGCTAAAAGCGAAGCTGCCACCGCTGTCACGTCGTGGACTGATACTGATTGATCCGCCTTACGAAATGAAAAGTGATTACCAGGCCGTCGTAAAAGGCATTCAGGAAGGTCACAAACGTTTCGGTACCGGTATTTATGCGCTGTGGTACCCGGTCGTCTTGCGTCAGCAAATCAAACATATGCTGCGCGAGCTGGAGGCCACGGGCATCCGTAATATCCTGCAGATTGAGCTGGCCGTGCGCCCCGATAGCGATCAGCGTGGCATGACCGCGTCCGGCATGATTGTCATCAATCCCCCGTGGAAGCTGGCCGATCAGATGAACACGCTGCTGCCGTGGCTGCATCAGAAACTGGTGCCAACCGGCACAGGCCATTTCAGCGTTAACCAAATCGTACCTGAATAATTCCTTTCCCAGCTTAACGTCGCCGCGCACAGCACGGCGGCGTTGAACGTAGGTCATTTTTATGTGGATCATTCTGGCGGGCGCGCTGGCCGCCCTGCAACCGGCGAAACGCCTCTCTCTGTTATTACTCGCGCTGGCAACGGCGCTGGGCGTTTATCAAAACGTCCTCGACTGGCCCGTTACCTTTGTGTTTGCGGCTGTCGCTGCCCTGGTCGCGTTTCGTATCTACGATCGCCGGAGTCGGCGATGGCAGATCGTCAGCGAAGCCCTTCTGGTGTTGATTGCGCTGGCGCTGATGCTGCACCTTATTCCGGGATTCAATAATCCCCTGCAGGTCGAGGCGGTTAAGGTCGGTGCCCGCAGCGTGCCCTTCTCATTTTCCTTTAATTTCGATAAAGCGCTGATTCCTTTTCTGCTGCTGGCCTGTCTGCCGACGCTGTTCAACGCAGAGGCGCATCCGCCGCGCTCGCCGGCCTGGTGGCTCGCGCCTGTCGCCGCCGTGCCGCTGCTGTTGGGCAGCGCCGTGTTGCTGGGCGGCCTTGCCCTTGAAACGCACCTTCCGGACTGGCTGGGATCGTTTGCGCTGGCCAACCTGTTTTTTGTCTCACTGGCCGAAGAGGCGTTTTTCCGGGGTTATCTCCAGCAGCGCCTGCGCCAGAAATGGGGCGGCGTGATCGCCCTGCTGGTAACGGCACTGCTGTTTGGTCTGGCCCATGCATCTGGCGGCGTGCTGCTGATGATCTTTGCCGCGCTGGCCGGACTGATTTATGGTCTGGTCTGGCACTGGAGCGGCCGCCTGTGGCTGGCGACCGCGTTCCATTTTGCGCTCAACATGGTCCACCTGCTGTTCTTTACCTACCCTGCGCTGGCGCACTGATCCCTACAGCGTGAAGACCGCCAGGTCGTGCGCCATCTCAGTGTCAGGGAAAATGCGCTGGCATTCTGCCAGCAGGCGCGCCATGTCCCGGGCGAGGTAACGCGAACTAAAATGGGTGGCAATCAGGCGCTTTGCTCCGGCCTGCTTTGCCACCGTTGCAGCCTGTAAGGTGGTAGAGTGACCGCGCCCGTTGGCTTTTTCAGCCAGCGCCTCTTCCAGCGTGGTTTCATGCACCATCACATCAACGCCCGCCGCCAACTGTAACGCGACGTCAGTGGGCGCAGTATCACCAAAAATGGCCAACGTTTTGCCTTTCACTGGCGGCCCAAGATACTCAGCGCCGTTAACGGTACGCCCGTCTTCCAGCGTAATCGTGTCGCCCTGCTTTAACTGCTGATACCAGGGTCCGCGCGGTACACCCTCTGCTTTCAGGCGAGGCGCATCCAGAAAACCGGGTTTGTCATGCTGCTCAATGCGATAGCCAAAGCAGGCAATGGTGTGATTCATCGGCCAGGCGGTCACGCGAAATTCGCCATCATCCAGTACCTCACCCGCGGCGATCTCGACGATCTCCAGCGGGTAATCGGTATACGAGCTGGACAGCGACAGTGCCGTTTCAACGAAGGCTTTCAACCCTGCTGGACCGTAAACCGTCATTGGCGTGGTTAACCCCGCCATCGAGCGACTGGTAAGCAGGCCCGGCAGCCCAAAAATATGGTCGCCATGAAGATGGGTGATAAAGATTTTATCGAGTTTGCCAGGCTTCAGGTCTGAGCGCATAAACTGGAGTTGCGTGCCCTCACCGCAGTCAAACAGCCAGGTGGCGCCGCTTTTGTCGCGGGTAAACGCGATGGCAGTGACATTGCGTTGCAGACTCGGCGCGCCCCCGCCGGTGCCAAGAAAAGTCAGGTACATGCTATGCTTCCCTGTAAATAATGAAACGATAAGGCCTGTTACAATCATAGGCGCAATTTTTGCGACGCCGTACTCTGCGGCGTTACACTCTCTATCACTTTCCCAGTAACCGGATGAGACTTCCATGACCCGACATTATGACTATCTCGCCATCGGCGGCGGCAGCGGCGGTATCGCTTCAATTAACCGTGCAGCAAGCTATGGCCAGACGTGCGCCCTGATTGAAGCCAAAGCGCTGGGCGGAACCTGTGTCAACGTCGGCTGCGTGCCGAAAAAAGTAATGTGGCACGCCGCACAAATTGCCGAGGCCATTCATCTTTACGGGCCGGATTATGGTTTTGATACCACCGTTAATCGCTTTGACTGGGCCACGCTGGTGAAAAACCGTAGCGCCTATATCGATCGTATTCACCAATCATACGACAATGTTCTGGGGAAAAATAAGGTCGATGTGATCCACGGTTTTGCCCGTTTTATTGATGCCCATACCGTTGAGGTGAATGGCGAAACGATCACCGCCGATCATATTTTGATTGCTACGGGCGGACGCCCGAGTCATCCCGACATTCCCGGCGCGGAATACGGGATTGATTCTGACGGCTTCTTTGAGCTGGATGCCCTGCCAAAACGTACCGCCGTGGTCGGCGCGGGCTATATCGCCGTTGAGCTGGCGGGCGTGGTAAACGCATTAGGTTCAGAAACCCATCTGTTTGTTCGCAAACATGCGCCACTACGCAATTTTGATCCGCTAATTACGGATACGCTGGTTGAGGTGATGAATGCGGAAGGCCCAACGCTGCATACGCAGGCGACGCCAAAAGCGGTAGTAAAAAATGCCGATGGCAGCCTGACGCTGCAGCTGGAAGACGGCAGTGAATACACGGTTGATTGCCTGGTCTGGGCGATTGGACGCGTTCCTGAAACCGACGGTCTGAATATTCAGGCAGCGGGTGTGGCGCTGGACGAGAAAGGCTACATCAAGGTCGATAAATTCCAGAACACCAACGTGCCTGGCGTTTATGCCGTCGGCGATAACACCGGTGCCGTTGAACTGACGCCGGTCGCCGTCGCGGCGGGCCGTCGCCTGTCAGAGCGTTTGTTCAATAACAAACCGGATGAGCATCTGGACTACCGCAATATCCCGACTGTGGTGTTCAGCCATCCCCCCATCGGCACGGTGGGCCTGACAGAGCCGCAGGCGCGCGAACAGTACGGTGATGATCAGGTGAAAGTCTACAAGTCCGCCTTTACCGCGATGTACACCGCCGTCACGCAGCATCGCCAGCCGTGCCGCATGAAACTCGTCTGCGTCGGTCCGGAGGAAAAAATCGTCGGCATTCATGGCATTGGCAGTGGTATGGACGAAATGCTGCAGGGCTTTGCGGTTGCGTTAAAAATGGGCGCGACCAAAAAAGACTTTGATAATACCGTGGCGATTCACCCGACGGCGGCGGAAGAGTTTGTCACCATGCGCTAACCCGTTCCTCTCTGCTGCCGACAGACAGCAGAGAGACCACCGCTCGCTGGCCTTCGCGCCAGTGAGCGATTTATCAGTTGAAATAGGTCTCCCGCAGCGGCGTCAACGCCGCACCGAGTGCCGAGCTGTCGCCCTCAATAGTGCTCAGCAGAATATCCGGATACTCCGCCGAAATATTCCAGCGTTTGCCCGAACTGACCCGGGGCATGGCTAAAAACATTTCGCCCAGCTTACGGGGCAATTCGCCGCCTAAAATAATGGCACCGGGATCGATAACGGCATTCAGGGCATCCATGGCCCGATGTAAATTGGGCGTGACTTCGTTGACCCATTGCCGGGCAATGGGCCAGTCCGGATCGAATTTATTATTCAGATCGCGAATGTTGTGAATTTCAATACCGCCGTTGCGCAGTCGATCAATTAAGATCCCCAGCGCAGGACGCAGTTTGCCCTCTTCCGACGAAAAAATCCGGCTGATCTCGCCCGCATTGCCAAAAGCGCCCTGAAACGGTTTGCCGTTAATGACAATGCCGCCACCAAAGCCGTAATTAAAAGAGAGGTAGCCGAAGGTCTCGTAGTGCAGGCCCGCGCCCAAAAAAGCTTCTGCATGCGCGGCCGTCGTGGCGTTATTTTCAATCCAGACGGGCCGGTCAAACAGCGTCATAATTTCACGGCGCAGATCAATGCCCATCCAGTTTTTCAGCGGTTCTGGCGGATTAAAATATTTCCGGGAGTCATACAGAAAGCCCGCCATGCTGTATCCGACGCCACACACTTTTTCTGACGAAATACCAATATGTTTTAAGGTATCCAGATAATGGCGTTTGAGATCCAGCAGCGTTCGGGCAGGATTGCCGGGCAGCGTGTCCAGCACGCAGTATTCGATAATATCGCCGCGGAAATTAATCAGGCTTGCCGCCACGCTGTCAGAGTTAATGGAAATACCGTAACTGTAACGTGCGTCCGGATTCAGGGATAACGACGGGCTGGGCTTACCCCTTCCCTGTGAGGGTGATTCCCCCAGGCTGAGAAAACCGTTTTCGGTCAGTGTATCAACAATACGGTGAACCGATGACTGATTCAGAATCGTTTGTGAAACCAGCGAGGAGCGGGAAATGCCATGATTGCGGCGAACAAGCTCAAGAATAAGTTTTTCACTGCGATTAAGTTCGACTTCATCACGACCTGAATATCCATGAACCACCACGTTATCCTCACCGTTTTAATGACAGGTTCTGTTACACCCTAGCACGCTTTTATGCATTCCGAATAGTCATGCGCCTGACCTTTACGTGCTGTGTGAACATGCTGATTCAGGACGATATTCCTAAAAAAAATCGCATCACCAAATCATCATAATACTGACACAAAACAGGCCGACACTCTAATTTCATGCGTAAAGCATTATATTAAATCAGCGTTTCCCGTTGCTGAGTCATTGTGCAGCACAAGGTAAACGAACGAGCTCAGGACCTTTCACAAAATGAACGGATTAAGAATGGATACGCGCGTAAAGGTGATTGAACGTATTGCTCAAGAGGCATCACAGCTGGCGCTGGATTATTTCAGGCAGCTCAGTGAATTAGAAATCTGCGAAAAAAGGCCCCAGGATGTGTTCAGTGAAGCAGATCAGGAGGTTGAGAAGCTGATTCGTCAACGTCTGGCGCAATATTTCCCCAATGAACGCGTCGTTGGCGAAGAGCAAGGCGGCGAACTCAGTGACCGTTACTGGTCGGTCGATCCGATTGATGGCACCAGTAACTTTCTCCGTGGCTCGTCGTTATGGGGCATTTCTGTCGGTTATGTCATCGACGGCGAACCGGTCATCGGGGTGATTGTTCATCCGGTGTTAAACATCATGCTGAGCGGGGGCAAGGAAGGCCGGCATTTATTTTAACGGCCAGCCTTTTACGCGACCCGAAATCGCCCAGGGACTCAAAACCGTTGCCATTGGCGACAGTCCTTCATGGGGCTTCACCCACCAGCTCTGCATTGAAAAAGCGTACCGGGATACTGGCTGGAATGTGGTGCGCTACCGCTGTGCCACCATCGGTTTAAGCTTTAGTGTGCTGGGCTATGTCGATGGCTATCAGGAGTGCTTCAGCAGTATGTGGGATGTTTCCGCGGGCTATGCCCTATGCAAAGCCGCAGGGCTTGATGCTCATCTGGCCGGGAGCCAGGAAAAAAGTTCAACACATGTGAGTGTTGGCACCGCGGCACTCAATCGCCTTTCCGCCCAGTTTATTCCGCACCCCCGCTTTACCCCCGCCTGAATATCCGTCAGTCCGCGCTCTCTTCCTGCCGTCTTTTCAGGACAGCGTTTCGGCGCTGTCCTCCCCGCTTTTTTCTTCATATGACCGACAAACGTTCTGCCTTCAATATTATTCACTATGCATGATAATAGTTATCAGAGTAAATGTACGAAATCAAAGCAACTCATTATTATCATGTTAAATATGGGTTTTATAAAATTAATAAATTCTTAACCTGCCTGAAATTGCCTAATTTCGCCGCATCAAATTATTATGCGCATCGCATTAATTAAGATGCACACATTTCTTCAATGACGGGGCAGCCATACGTGAATACGCTTGAAATCAATAATGCCATGCTCAGATTCGACGACTTTGTCGCGCTGGACGGCATTTCACTGAAGGCCGAAAAAGGACAGTTCGTTTCCCTGCTGGGTCCGTCTGGATGTGGCAAAACCACGCTGCTCAAAGTGATTGCGGGCTTTTACAGCCTGGACAGCGGGGAAGTCCTGATTCACCAGCAGGACATGCATCAGGTTAAACCTGAGCACCGCGATACGGCCATGTGCTTTCAGTCCTATGCGCTGTTCCCTCACCTGTCTGTGGCCGAAAACATTGGGTTTGGGCTGAAGCAGAGGAAAATGGCCAAAGCGGAGAGACAGGATCGCGTCACGCAAACCGCCTCTCAGGTCTCGTTAAACGCCCACTTACCGAAGCTGCCTGCGCAGTTATCGGGCGGTCAGCAGCAGCGTGTCGCGCTGGCCAGAGCGCTGGCTGTGCGGCCCGAAATCGTGTTGTTCGACGAACCGCTGTCGAATCTCGACGCCACATTACGCGACAGAGTCCGCCTCGAAATCCGCCAGCTGCAGCGTTCACACGGGTTTACCGCTATCTATGTGACCCATGACCGTGCAGAAGCCCTGTCCATGTCTGACGTCGTCGTGGTTATGAACGCCGGACGCATTGAGCAAACCGGCACCCCTGAAGATATTTATTACTCGCCGGTTAACCGGTTTGTTGCGGGCTTTGTTGGCCAGGCGAATGTGATGAAAGCGCATGTCATTGACGGTGACAGTCACACCGGAATGTATCGTGTTTCCTGCGTGCTGGGTGAAATGAACATTCACAGTCCTGTTCCGCCCCTTTCCGACAAGGTATACACCTTCTGGCGTCCGGAAGACGCTCTGCTGAGCGAACAGGAAACCGGTATGAATACCCGTGCTTTCGAAATAGGTGCCGTGAGCTTTCTGGGCAACCTGTCCGAGCTACAGGTTCACCCAAAGGACCATGAAGAGCCGGAATACCAGTGGCATATTCAGTTAGTCGGTAAAAATCACATTCGGGAAGGAGATAGCGTTAATTTTTCCATCGCGCCTGACAGGATTCGCTTTTTGCAGGAAAGCTGGTCATGAAAGTGCACAACCGAAACATAGTCGCCTGGTTACTGGTGCTGCCTGCGGTCGCTCCCGTCGTGCTCACCCTGATTCTGATTGTCGTTATGGCCATCGCGCAATCTGTCGGACTGTTCAACTTTGGCGCGCCTGCGCATTTTACGCTGCAGTACTGGGAAACCATCCTGAACGACAGTCAGCTGTGGCGCGCCACCGGCTATTCCCTGAAAATTGGCGTGGTCAGTGCCGTCCTGTCTGTGGCGCTGGCCCTGCCGCTGGCGCTGTGGCTGAGAAAGCCCTTTCCCGGCTCTGTGCTGATGAGCGGCTTACTGAAAGCCCCGTTGATGGTACACGGGCTGGTCGCCGCCCTGCTGTTCATCAATCTGATTTCCTGGCAGGGCTTTATTAACCTCGGCCTGCTCAAACTGGGCATCATCTCGCAACCCATTCGTATGCAGAATGATCGCTGGGGCATTGGTGTCATTATCCTGCAGGTCTGGAAACAGCTTCCCTATGCCCTGTTGATCATCACCGGCAGCCTGCGCGCTATCGGGGACGAAATCGTTGATGCGGCCCGCGATCTGGGCGCAGGCAAAACCGCCCGCCTTTTACAGATCATTCTGCCCTTATCCATCAAAGCCGTTCAGGTCTCGCTGATCCTGATCTTCATTGGCGCATTGGGCGACTTTTCATTCCAGGTCGTGGCTGGACCCACCAGCGTTTTCTCCCTGTCGCAATACATGCTGCGCTTTCCGGAAATCAGCGCCCAGGGCTGGAACCTTGCGGCCGTGGTGGCGGTGATATTAATGCTGGCGGCGTTTGTCGGTGCGGTGGTGCTGGCCGGTTTGGCGAAGTGGCTGCAAAAAGTGGGAGAACATAAATGATGAGAGCCAGAAAAAGCATGTCGCCCCTGCGTATCATGATGATGATCCTGATTACCGCACTGTTCATGTTGTGGCTGGTGATCCCCTTTATTCTGACCGTGCTGTGGTCCTTGGTGGATAAAACACATCCCTGGGCCTGGCCGGATGCCCTGCCGCCCGTGCTTTCCCTGGGCCGCTGGGTCGAAGTCTGGACGACCACGGCCCTGCCGCAGGCGCTGAAGAACAGCTATTTACTGGCGGCAACCGTCTCTGTGCTCACGTTGCTACTGGCCCTGCCAGCGGCCTGGGCGTTTGGCCGGATGTCGTTTACGGGTAAATCCCTGCTACAGAATGCGATTTTGCTTCCGCTCATTGTGCCCGGCTTTGTGATTGCGCTGTTTTTTTCCATGCTGTTGAACGTGGTGGGCATCCACAGTCGGTTTGTCGGCATTTTACTGGGACATACCATCATCTTAATGCCCTATGCCGTGAGGATTCTGACCCTTTCCTTTTCTCAAATACGTCAGGACACCCTGGATGCCGCCCGCGATATGGGCGCGTCTGTAGTAAATCGTTTTTTAGTTGCCTGCCTGCCAACTATCAGACCCGGCATATTTGCGGCCTTAATTATTGTCTTTACGTTATCCATCGAAGAGTTCGCCATTAGCTTTATTGTCGGCTCGCCGGATTTTATTACCGTACCGACCATTCTTTATTCTTATCTGGGTTACAACTTTATCAGACCTAATGCCGCTGTTATTTCTTTAATGCTGGTCGTGCCGAATGTCATTTTAATGCTGATAGCTGAAAAATTACTGACAAAGAATCCCGTCGCCGCTTTTGCTGGAAAAGGCTGACGGTTATTAACTCGCTTAACTGGGGAAAATCATGTTCAGACGATCTGCCACCTTATTATTACTTGCGTGGGCTTTTTGTACTCAGGCTCAGGATATTACACAAATGGACTGGCAACACATTGTTGACGAGGCTAAAAAAGAAGGGAAATTAACCTGGTACCAATGGTATTACCAGGATCGTCTTAAAGAGCAGGTCAGCCTGTTTGAAAAACAGTACGGTATTGCTGTTACGATCTCTGAAGGTCCGCTGCAAGGCAATATTAATAAACTCATGGCTGACCGGGGACGGGAAACAGGCGATATTGATGTATTTTCGATTGGCGGAGGCGCATTCGGTACGGTATCGCCTCAGCAAACGTTTTTTGGCCCGATTAATACGCAGCTGCCGGAAGGCAAAACCCTGAACTACACCATTGAGGGTACGGACAGTAAAGGTTATGGCGTGGCATTTTGGGGCAATCAGACGGGCCTGGCCTACGATTCGCGCCGCATGAAAGAAAGCGAGTTGCCCCGTACCCTGCCGCAGCTCACCACCTTCCTGCAGACTCATCCTCAGGAGTTTGGCTTTAACGTGGAAAACGGCGGTTCCGGTCCGGCGTTTATTGAATCTGTCACGCGTACGCTGGTGCCTGGCTTTGATTTCACCAAAGGCGATGCGGATGTAAAAAGCCTGACGGCGGCTTTGTTGAATAATAGGTAATCATTCTGTTTTGTCTTCACTGTTTTGGTAGAAAACGCTGATGCCAGACAGAACACCGTCATACGCAAGCATGTAACGCATTGATTTTATGTTATCTGAAACAACCGTTTTCATAGTACCACAGCATAAAATCCATTTATTCAACAAAGCCCCTGACGGCCTTACAACCGGCCTGGAACTGGTTCAAACAACTGCGTCCTGATTACATTATTACCGCCTCTAACGCCGACAGCGTAACGCGACTGGTGAGCGGTGAGTTTCTGCTGGTCCCCGCCTGGGAAGACTATCTGGTGGGCTTAGAAAACCACGGCGAAGTCCCCAAAACCATCCGACTCTACATCCCCGATTTTGGCATGCCCGGCGGCGGAAATATGGTGGCGATTCCCAAGAATGCGCCGCACAAAGCGGCAGCATTACTGTTTATCCACTGGCTGACGCTGCCCACGACACAAAGGCTGTTTCAACAGGTTTATGGCATTACGCCACAAAATAAAGAAGTGAATCGCGATGCTGGTCTGATCAACAGCAAAGAACGTGTTCATGGCACCCAGTTCATGCCTAAACCGCTGGGCGACGAAGTCAGAACCGAATTTTCTAACCAGGTCTTACTTAAGTAAGCCTGTGCTAACCCGACAACAGAAGGTAACGCTGAGCATGCCGACAAAAAAACACCCTGTACGCGTAGTGAATTCCCGCCTGATTGCACATCGTGGTGCGCCTCTGCTGGCACCAGAAAACACACTGCCTTCTTTTCAGGCGGCCGTTGAGCATGGCGCGACGTGGATAGAGGTGGATGTCAAACTGACCAAAGACAGGCACCCGGTCATCATTCACGATGATGCGGTGGATCGGACAACAAATGGCACCGGCTATGTTGCCAATTTAACCCTGGACCAAATCCGGTCGCTGGATGCGGGCGTCTGTTATGGCCACCTGTTCAAAGGCGTTAAAGTCCCTACACTGGCTGAAACCGTGGGATTTGTGCTGGATAAAGGTATTGGCCTTCAGTTGGAGATCAAACCAACGTCTGGTCAGGAAATTGAAACCGCGGAAATTGCCATTACGCAGCTGAAATCGCTGTGGCCTGCGGATGAAAAGAAGCTCTTTATCAGCAGCTTTTCTGAGCTCTCGCTGAAGGTTGCGGAAAGGATCATGCCTGACGTCCCGCGTGGACTGGCCGTGTGCGTTCCTCCCAGCGATCCTGTGGCATTACTGGCCAGAACCGGCTGTCAGATCCTGCACTTCCTGGCGGACTTTGCGACGGATGACGACCTGAAACGCCTGGCCGATTCCGGTATTGAGTTTGCGATTGCCACAATTAATGACCCTGCTGTCGCCCGTAAATATTTACACAGTGGCGCGCAAACGATATTGAGCGATATACCTGATTTAGCCATTTAATAATAAATACATTATCAAGGCGTTATTCGCCCTGATAATCAACACCAGGGAAAACCATAAAAATACGGCCACATGATGTAGCCACGTAACGCTTTTAATTATTTCGTCATAACGAAACTGACATTTTTGAACAATGCCGCCTTGTGCGGAAATAAACCTCATGCTTCACCAACATTAAAGGGTAGATGATATGCAACGTAAAATAAAAATATGCGCGCCGCATGCACTGTGTTTGCTGATCTCATTTTCTGCATGCTCCGCTGAAATTTATAATAAAAACGGTAATAAACTTGATCTGTACGGTAAAGTCGATGCGCGTCATGTCTTTTCGGACAATACCGCCGAAGATGGTGATAACTCTTATGCGCGCCTGGGTTTTAAAGGTGAAACCCAAATTAACGATCAGCTGACAGGCTATGGTCAATGGGAATATAACTTCCAGCTGAACCACAGTGAAGGCGGCACTGACGCACAAACCGGGAATGCGACGCGTCTGGGTTTTGCAGGTCTGAAACTGGCTGACTTTGGCTCATTCGATTACGGCCGCAGCTTTGGCGTGCTGTATACCGCATCGGCTTACACCGATATGGCACCGATTTACGGTTCCGGCACCATGACCACCAACGACAACTTCCTGTCAAAACGCTCAACCGGCCTGGCCACCTGGCACTCGCCAGACTGGAACGGCCTGAAGGTCATTCTTCAGTATCAGGGGAAAAACGACCGCTCAACCGCTAAGCTGGCAAACGGCGACGGCTACGGTGCCGGTCTGACCTACAGCATTACCGATGGTTTGAGCATTGCTGCGGCCGGTATGAAAGCCAATCGTACGCTGACACAGCAAGCTGACGGTCAGGGTGACGATGCGACGGCATGGGTGACCTCGGCCAAATACGATGCGAACCAAATCTACCTTGCCGCGATGTACGGTGAGGCCAACGATGTGACCCCGTACGGCCAGCTGTCGCAGATTGCTGACAAGACGCATAACTTCGAAGCCATTGCGCAATATCAGTTCCTCAACGGCTTACGCCCTTCCATTGGTTTTGTCACGCAGCGTGGGGAAAACCTGCAAGGCGCAGGCAACTTTGCCGGTGGAAGTCAGACCATGCAGAAGTATATTGCGGTGGGCACCTATTACTACTTCAACAAGAACATGCTGACCTATGTGGATTACCGCATTAACCTGTTGAAAGATAATGACTTTACTCGTGCTACTGGTATCACTACGAAAGACAGCGTCGGGATGGGCCTGACCTATCAGTTTTAATCGCAGTGACCATGCTTTATCACATGCTTTGCCCTGTGTCGCTTCAATCCTGAGAATCGCTGTTTTAGCGAGGCCGGCAACTGCCGGCTTTTTTTATGACCGGCGTTGCCAGAATAACTAAAGGACAGTGGCAGACCGATGCGTCAACGGCGAGGGGTTCTGATCAAGGTTTTCCAGCCATTTCACATAGGCCTGATCCCACAGCGCAGCCGGCGTGCCCGCTTTACCCAGGCCAAAACCATGCCCGCCGCTGGAAAGCTGAATCAACTGAACCGGCACGCGATTGCGGCGACAGGTATCGCGCATTAACTGCGTGTTAAAGGGTTTCGAAGTGTGGTCGTCACCGGCCTGAGCCAGGAAGGTTGGCGGATAAGCGTGCGTGACATAATTTTGCACAGACCAACTGGCTTCTTCCTGTGGGCTGGCATCATTACCGACCATCATCAGATGTGTGTTGGTATGTTGATAAGGGGCTTCCAGGGTAATGACCGGATAAATCAGCCCGACACTGTCCGCTTTGGGGATTTCCTGATCCACTCTGTCAATGGGGGGATAGGACTGAAAGTCCGGACGCGCCGCCGCCATCCCCAGCAAATGCCCACCGGCCGAAAATCCTAATACATGCACTTTTCGTTCGAATGAGCGAAGCAGACGCAGCGCGCGCTGGGCATCCTGTAAAGGCGCCAGATTCCCGGCCTGCCACTTTTCACGCGGCAAACGGTAGCTGAGAACATAGGCGGTATAGCCGTTGGCATTTAACCAGTGTGCAACGGGCCAGGCTTCACGTCCCATACCGATCCAGCGGTAGCCGCCGCCTGCCGCGATGAGCACCGCTTCACCGTTGGGGTTTTCAGGTCTGAAACGCTGAATCGCCGGGCTGACGATATTCGACCAAGAGCCCCATGCATCAACACGTAATTTTCCGCCAGGGCCGCCACCGCCGGGCGGTTCGTCCGGCCAGAGGGGAATAATATCATCGCGGGCAAACAGTTTGCTGGTAGCCAGTGAAAGCGCAAGCGCTCCTGTGCCGAAAATAAAGCGTCGACGCGTAATCATGATGCCTGTTAAATCTATGCCAGAAAGGTCAGACGGCCCTGTCGGTCCGCTGCGTTTTTATTATGTATCGCACGTTTGGTGAAGACGCTGGCGATTATGTACGCAATCGGGCATGAAAATCCATTAAAAAACGCGCCATTTTAGCGCGTTTATTGACGATTTAACTGCGGTTAATCTTCCTGCTGGAACTGCGTCATCACCGTTTGCTCACACTGCTGCGTATTTTTACGCAGTTTAGCGCGCTCTTCGTCACCCAGCTGCAGCCATGCGCTGGCGACTTCATTCGCCAGTTCCTCGTCAAATTCAGGTTTATTGAAGGCGGAAGAGGACTGCGATCCTGCGACGCTGGATTTCATTTTTTCGACATACTGATCGGCTGTCGATACGCTTTTTTCACTGCTCACGATGTGACACAGCTGGCTGGCGTAAGCACTTTGTTCCGTGTCGTCTGCCGCCAGCGCACTGCCAGAGGCCAGTACGCTCAGCAACAGTATCTGAGATATCTTCATCGTCTTCTCCTGTTATCAGTTAACCCACTTTCATGACTGGCGCTGCTTTGCATCCAGTCGGGCCTGGCGCCAGTTTAGCAGCGGCGTTACCGACACGCCGTGCACCACGATGCTGCATACCACCAGCGTCAGCGCCATATCAACCATCATCGTTGCCTGCGAGCCGCCCATACCATGGACCCAGGCAAACGCAATATAATTAAGACTACCTATACCGCGAATCCCCAGCCAGCCGATGAGCAAACGGTGAGGAAGCGATACGCCGCAGCGCAGCGTGACCAGCCATACGGCGAGTGGCCGGACGACCACAAACAGCAACAGGCCGAGCATCACGCCCTGCATGTTCCAGTGATGGGCCAGCGTCACGCCGAGGACCACCATCATTGTGGCCGCCAGTAAACGCTCAATAGTATCGCCAAAAGACAGCGCGTCGCCTACCACTAAACCGACCGATTTCACCATACCGCTACCGTGTTGCTGTAAACGCTGGTTGGGATTGACCAGTGCTTCCGCAGGCAGCACCCGATCGTCATCCGGCATATCATCAGGCTGATAACGTTTGAACACACCCAGTTCAGCCCGACGTAATCCCAGGCCTGCCGCAAAGGTAGCCAGAAAGCCCGACGCGCCCAGCGATTCAGCAAGGGCATAGCTCAACGCAATGAGCGCCAGCGCCAGAAAGTCATTGGGTGCGACATCACCATGCGCATGACGAAGCCGTGCGGCCAGCAGGCCGACTAACCGCCCCAGACCAAACCCCAGCAGAATGCCGCCGCCAATGGCCCACACCACATCAATGGCTGCCCAGCGTGCCAGCATGCCCGTGCCCAGACTTTCACCGTTAAACAGCAACAGGGCCAGAATGAGTAACGGCAGCGCCGAACCATCATTCATACCCGCCTCACTGGATATCGCAACGCGCAGGGCATCATCGTCCTGCGCATCGCTGACGGAAATCAGGCTGGCCAGCACAGGATCGGTGGGCGCAACAATGGCACCAAAGGCCAGCGCAATCGGCCATGACAGCCCCACCAGCCAGTGAGACAGCAGCGTCATTGCGGCGACCGTCAACAACATGGCCGGAAACGCCAGCAGGCTGCCCGCGCGCCATTGCCTGGCTTTCAGCGGCAGACGCAGCTTGAGCCCGGTGATGAACAGCGACGCGGCCATCGTTATCTCGGTAATATGCGCGACCAGTTCAGCATGGCGGAGGATATCGATTTCAATCACATCAAATCCCCACGGCCCACAGGCGATCCCGGTTAATAAAAAAAGACCAAAAGAGGTCACGGGGCCGCGGTGGATCCACCCTGATGCCAGCGACATTAATAACAGCAGACAGCCCGTCGCAGCTGTCCAGGCAATGAAGTTCATAACGCACCGTTTTAATTGAGTTTATGACTAAGCCTGGCACATTTGCTGGCGGGCGGAAGAATCAGTCCCTGAGGTGACGACTGGCGAGGCGGATCAACAGGCTGAGAGCGGCGGCAACGGTGGATAACACGACAACGCCATTCCAGCCCCAGTGCGCCAACGCCAGGCTACCCAGTGCCGCCCCGCTGGCCATACCGATAAACACCACGTTAAACAGCAGGGCATTTAGCCGGCTACGCGCCTCGGGAACCAGACCGTAAATCAATGTCTGATGGGCCACCAGGGTCGCCTGTACGCCTAAGTCAAAACCTATTGTGCTGATAATAATGACGGCCAGTTGAGCAGACAGCGGCAGGAAAGGCAGTAAAAACATCAGCGCGAAAGAGAGCGTCACCAGACCGGCACCAAACTGGGTGACACGCGCCGGGCCAATACGATCCGCCACGTTCCCGGCCAGCGGAGCCGCCAGCGCGCCTGCCGCCCCTGCCAGACCAAAAGCACCGGCAATGGCACTGTCAAAATGGAAGCGGTCGCTAAGCATGATCGCCAGCGTTGACCAGAACGCACTAAAACTCACGGAGAGCAGTCCCTGTGCCAGCGCCGCACGCCGCAGGGTTTGATGCGCACGCCATAAGTGCACCAGTGACAACAGCAGGCGGGGATAGCTTACCGACGTACCCGGCGTAAAGCGCGGCAGTACGCGCCACAGCGTCAGGCTGATCAGCAACACGGCCACAGCCGCAATCATGTACATGGTGCGCCAGCCAAAATACTCCGCCACCACACCGCTAACGACACGGGATAATAAAATGCCGACCAGTAAACCCGTCATCACCGTGCCAACCGTTTTATCCCGGCTGGCCACCGGGGCGAGCGCGGCCGACGCCGGAACAATGTCCTGCGCCACGGTCGCCGTCAGGCCGGTGATAAAACTGGCGATAAGCAGTGCGCTGATGCCACCGGAAAAGCCGCACAGCAGAAGCGCCATGACTAGCAGTAACCCTTTGATTAAAATAATGGTGCGACGATCGTGACGATCGCCGAGCGGGGCCAGCAGCAGGATCCCCAGCGCATAACCCGCCTGGGTTAACATGGGCACCATACCGACGCTGCCGACGCTTATCTGGAACTGCTTGCTGATGATGTCGAGCATGGGCTGACTGTAATAAATCGATGCCACGCTCAGACCCGCACCGGTTGCTAACGTAAAAACAAGGGGCGCAGGCAGGCGCTCAGTTGAATGCCGGTTCAGGTTATGTACCACTGTCATAGTGAAATCCTCGAAAAAAGCGTGTGGCAAGTAAAGCCTGTTTTTGGCATACGCGGTAGACTGATAAAAAACAAAACGGTTATACGTGGGGCGCATGAGCAATTTCAGCAATAACGATCGTATCGCATTGATGCATACCTTTATTCGCATTGTCGAAAGCGGCAGTTTGTCTGCCGCCGCAGTGCAACTTGGCACAACGCAGCCCACTATCAGCCGTCGGTTGCAGGCGCTTGAGCACGGGCTCGGCGTGAAACTGATACTGCGCACGACGCACGCGCTCAAGCTCACCGATGATGGCGAACGCTGTTATGCACAGGCACGGCAACTGCTCGCCACCTGGCATGCGCTGGAAGACGATTTAACCGGCGCAGGCAGCGATCCCGTCGGGACACTGCGGGTACGCGCACCGCATGCATTTGGTCAGGATCAACTGGTCGCCCCGCTGGTGGACTTTATGCGCCGCTATCCCCGTTTACGCATAGAGTGGATGCTGAACGACAGAACACCCGATTTTGTGGCCGAGAACGTTGACTGCGCCATTCAGGTCGGCGCGCCTACCGATCCTTCGGTCGTGGCGGTGCTGCTGGCTGAAGTGCCGCGCATTGTTGTCGCGGCCCCTGAACTGCTCCGGCAGCATGCACCGATCACCCGGGTCGAACAGCTGGGCGCGTTGCCCTGGCTCGCGTTAACCAGCTTCTACCGTAACGAAATCGCGTTACAGCATCAGGACAAAGGTGAACCGGTGAATCTGCCGATCGCCCCTGTTTTAAGCAGCGACAGCCTCTATGCGGTACGCAAAGCCGCGCTGGCGGGCCTGGGGGCCGCCATCGTCTCGTCGTGGGTGATACAAGAGGATTTAGCAGAGGGCAGGCTGGTCCAGCTCATGCCGGAATGGCAGGCTCCGGCGTTACCGGTATGGCTGACCTATCCCTGGGCAAGCTATTATCCTGCCCGGCTGACTGCGTTTTTTGCCATGATCAAGGCGGTGTTGCCTCATCTGGCGGGGGCACGGCCGGCGTCAGGCTGACGCCGGCATCTCGCGGGAAAAGCGACGTCAGTCGCCGGCGCGGATAACGCGTGCCGTCGGTTACACGTTTTTCTTCTCTGCCCGCGACATGCTGTCCAGCCAGCCCATCACAAAGGCCGACAAAACGAAGGTCAGATGGATGATCACGTACCACATCAGCTTATCGTTTTCGACATTGCGCGCGTCCATAAACACCCGCAGCAGGTGGATGGAGGAGATAGCCACAATCGACGCCGCCACTTTGTTTTTCAGCGAGCCGGAATCCATCTTACCCAGCCAGCTCAGCTTCTCTTTGCCCTCATCAATATCGAGTTTGGAGACAAAGTTTTCATAGCCAGACAGCATCACCATCACGAGCAGCCCGCCGACCAGCGTCATGTCCACCAGTGACAGCAACAGCAGGATCAGATCGTTTTCTGCAATGCTAAAAATATTGGGCAACAGGTGAACAATTTCCTGGAAAAATTTGATGGTCAGTGCCAGTAATCCCAGCGAAAGTCCAATGTAAACGGGAGCCAACAGCCAGCGCGATGCATACATCAGGTTTTCGGTAAAACGTTCCATAATTTCCCAGTCATAAGCAGTAAAGTCGCGCATTATAACCGATCATCTGTGAAGTTATTTCAGCCCTTCAGGAGAAATTTCAGGTGCGGGCGGCAAGGGTAAAGAAAGGCGGAAACAGGCCCCACCTTCCGGGCGATTTTCCGCCCAGATCTGACCGCCGTGACTCTCAATGATGGTTTTACAAATGGCCAGTCCTAGTCCGACGCCAGGCACGGCCGACTCTTTGTCGCCACGCGAAAACTTATCAAAAATACGGGTCATGTCCTGTTCCGCGATGCCCGGACCGCCATCCCAGACGGTAATTTCCAGGCGGGCATGATCACACCAGGCGCGGATCCCGCGCGGCGCGCAGTTACCGGCGTATTTGAGGCTGTTTTCGATCAGGTTGGTAAACACCCGCTCCAGCAAGGTGCTGTCTCCCTTAATCAGGACGATATCCGCAGGCAGATCGAGTTCGACCGCCTTTCCTTTCAGCGACGGTGCCATGCTACTGAGCGCCCCGCCGATCACCTCTTCGAGAGCCAGCCACTCTTCCCGTAAATTCAGACCGCCGGACTGAATACGCGCCATATCCAGCATATTGCTGACCAGACGAATCGTGCTCAGGGTCTGTTCGCGAATCTGGCTGGCCTGGGGCACATACTTTGAATTATCACTGGCCAGGTCGAGCATCAGCATTTCCGCCTGACCAAACAGCACGGTTAAGGGCGTGCGTAAATCGTGAGACAGCGCCGACAACAGGGCATTGCGTAACTGTTCACGCTCGGCGGCCAGCCGCGAAGCCGCTTCACTCTGCGACAGCGCCAGACGTTCCAGCGCGTTCGCAATCAGGACGGTGAAGGTTTCTAACAGCCGCTGCTGTTCGGGAATCATCAGCTGGCGCACGTTTTCTGGCTCGACGACCAGCAGCCCGCGACAGGATTCTCCTACCTTCAGCGGCAGAATCTGGTAGGGCACGGCCGGTAACGTGTCTGTGCCTGCGCCGGCTGGCTGGCCTTTGCTGTAGCTCCATTTGGCGATAGCCCAGTGCGGTTCATTTCCCGGCAGCGCGTTGCCCAGGGTTTGCAGCTCGCCCTGCTCATCCGGCAGCAGCAGCAGGGATCGGGCCTGCAATGTGGCGTCGAGCACGCGCTGACTGGTGGCCGCGATATCCTCGGGTGTCAGACCGCTGCCCAACGATTTAGCCATTTCATACAGTTGCCGGGTGCGCTGTTCGCGATAACGGGCGACGCGCGCCTGGTAGCGCACGCCCGCCGTCAGGTTACCCACGATCACGCCGACCGCCAGCATTACGCCAAAGGTCACCAGGTACTGTAAATCGGAGACGGCAATCGTGCCTTTCGGTGCCACAAAAAACAGATCAAAGGCAATGATGTTGATGACTGTGGCGATCACGGATGGCCATCGGCCATAACGCAGGGCCACGATCACCACTGCCAGCAGGTAGATCATCACGCAGTTGGCCGGATCAAAGCTGATCAGCACCGATTGTCCGGCGGCGGTGACCAGAATACACAGCACCAGCGCCATCATGACGCCGCGCAACTGCATGCGCCATTTGTCGCTGTTAACCCGGTCGCTGGCTAAAGGATGCGGCGCATCCTGCATGGGCTCATTGAGTGCCACTACCAGCAAATCCAGATCCGGGCCCAGTTGCCCCAGCCGCTCAGCAAAACTGTCGCGTCGCCAGCGCCGCACGGGACGCCGTCCGGTCACAATCTTGCCCAGATCGTGTTCCCGCGCGTAGCGCAGCACCGCCTGAGCGTCGTCGGGATCGGAGAGCGTTGCCGTTTCCGCGCCCATCTCCTGCGCCAGTTTGAGCGTCCGCAAAATGGCCCGGCGACGGGCCTCCGGTAAGCGCTTGAGGCGCGGCGTTTCAACATAGACAGCATGCCATTCGCTGCCGAGCCGGGCGGCCAGCCGTGCCGCCGTACGAACCAGTTTCTCGCTGCCCGTATCGTCTCCGATACAGAGCAAAATCGCGTCGCGCGTGTGCCAGACCTTGTCCCGTCCCTGGCTGTCGCGCCAGGCGCGCATCTGGTCGTCTACCCGATCGGCCGTGCGGCGCAGTGCCAGCTCACGAAGCGCAAACAGGTTGCCTTTGCGGAAGAAATTTTCGATGGCCCGCTCGGCGCGATCGCCAATGTAGACCTTGCCCTCTTTCAGACGTTGCCGGAGATCGTCAGGCGGCAGATCCACCAGCACCACTTCATCGGCGCTGTCAAAAAACGGGTCTGGTACGGTTTCACGCACCTGAATGCCGGTAACGCCGCCGACCACATCATTCAGGCTTTCCAGGTGCTGAACGTTCACTGTGGTCAGCACATCGATGCCCGCATCCAGCAGTTCTTCAATATCCTGCCAGCGTTTGGGATGTCGCGAGCCTTTCACGTTGGTATGAGCCAGTTCATCCATCAGGATGACCGCCGGATGACGTGCCAGCGCGGCATCCAGATCGAATTCAGCATGGCGGGATCGGCCGGTAGCGCGACGCGGCAGCACCACCAGTCCGTTAAGAAGCTGGGCCGTTTCCGGCCGCTCGTGGGTTTCCACCACGCCGACCAGCACGTCGAGTCCCTGGGCACGGAGCCGCTGCGCCTCCTGCAGCATGGCGTAGGTTTTCCCTACCCCCGCACAGGCACCAAAATAGATCTTGAGCTTACCGCGATGGCTGTCACTGTTGGCCTGTAACAGCGCATCCGGATCGGGGCGCAGCGGTTCGTGATTCATAGCGTCCTTTTACTTATTTAAGATCGTTCAGCGCCAGATTGAGTTGCAGCACATTCACCGTGGGTTCGCCGATAAATGGGAGCAGCGGACGTTGGGTCAGGCTGTCCACCAGCGCATCCACTTTCGCCAGCGGCAACTGACGGGCCGCCGCCACGCGCGGTGCCTGCCACAGCGCTGCCTGTGGCGAAATCTCTGGATCAAGCCCACTGGCTGAACTGGTCACCAGATCCACCGGCACCGGCCCATTGGCCTGCGGATTGGCTGCACGTAACGCGGCAACGCGTTCAGCCACCGCTTTGTCGAGTGCCGGATTACTCGCGGCCAGGTTACTGCCACTGGATGCCAGGGGATTATACGGTTTGTCGCCGGTGGCAGAAGGACGGCCCCAAAACTCGCCAGGCTGGCTAAAAGCCTGCCCAATCAGTGCAGAGCCCCGTTCTTCACCTTCTACCTTTAACAGCGATCCGTTAGCCTGCCAAGGAAACAGCCACTGCGCCAACCCGGTCGTGAGCAAAGGATAAACTACGCCACATACAACCGTTAGCAGCAGCAGCAGAAAAATTGCCGGACGTAACTGACTCATTTTATTCTCCTCAGGCCATACCAAACAGCACAAGCAACATATCGATCGCTTTGATACCGATAAACGGCACCAGCAGTCCACCTAATCCATAAATCAGCAAATTACGGCGCAGCAGTGATGCGGCGCTTAATGGCCGGTAGCTCACGCCTTTTAAGGCCAGCGGAATCAGGAAGACGATTAGCAGGGCATTAAAAATCACTGCCGACAGAATCGCGGAGGACGGTGAGTGCAGCTCCATCACGTTGAGCATATTGAGCTGAGGATACGTAGCCGCAAACGCCGCCGGAATAATGGCGAAGTATTTGGCTACGTCGTTGGCGATACTGAACGTGGTTAACGATCCGCGCGTCATCAACATCTGTTTACCGATATGGACCACTTCCAGCAGCTTGGTCGGGTTGGAATCCAGATCGACCATGTTGCCTGCCTCTTTTGCGGCCTGCGTCCCCGAGTTCATCGCGACCGCGACATCGGCCTGCGCCAGCGCAGGCGCATCGTTGGTGCCGTCGCCGGTCATCGCCACCAGGCGGCCTTCGGCCTGATACTGACGGATCAGCGCCAGTTTGGCTTCGGGTGTCGCTTCCGACAAAAAGTCATCCACGCCCGCTTCGGCTGCAATCGCGGCGGCGGTCAGCGGGTTATCACCGGTAATCATCACGGTTTTAATGCCCATTTTGCGCAGTTCGGCAAAGCGCTCTTTGATCCCGCCCTTGACGATATCTTTCAGCGCGACCACGCCCAGCACTTTCGGGCCTTCAGCGACCACCAGCGGAGTGCCGCCCGCCCGGGCAACCTCTTCTACCCGGGCGTTTACTTCTGCCGGGAACGCACCGTGACTGGCTTCAATATGACGGCGCACCGCATCGACCGCCCCTTTACGAATCAGGCGGTTCTGCACGTTCACACCGCTCATGCGCGTCTCGGCTGAGAAGGGAATAAAACTGGCTCCCATGCTGCTCAGGTCCCGCTCACGCAGATTAAATTTTTGCTTCGCCAGGACCACGATACTGCGACCTTCCGGCGTTTCATCCGCCAGCGAGGCCAACTGCGCGGCATCGGCAAGCTGTTCTTCTGTGACACCGGGGGCCGGTAAAAACTGGGTCGCCTGGCGGTTACCCAGTGTGATGGTGCCGGTTTTGTCCAGCATCAGCACGTCCACATCCCCGGCCGCTTCGACAGCACGACCACTGGTGGCAATCACGTTTGCCCCCAGCATTCGGCTCATCCCCGCAACGCCGATGGCGGAGAGTAAACCACCAATCGTGGTAGGGATCAGGCACACCAGTAACGCAACCAGCACGGTGATGGTCACCGGCGTACCGCCCCAGGCGGAGAACGGCCACAGCGTGACGGTAGCTAACAGAAACACAATCGTCAGGGCGATTTCGTTGGGCGTTTTACGGCGCTGTGCGCCTTCCACCATCGCGATCATGCGATCCAGGAAGGTTTCGCCGGGGTTTGCACTGCAGGTGATGACCAGCCAGTCGGACAGAATACGCGTCCCGCCGGTTACCGAGGCAAAGTCACCGCCCGATTCACGAATCACCGGCGCGGATTCCCCGGTGATGGCACTTTCATCAACCGATGCGCCCCCTTCGACCACCTCACCATCGCACGGGATAACGTCACCCGCTTCCACTAATACCGCATCCCCTTTGCGCAGCTCATCGGCCGCAATCTGCTGCCATTTTGCTCCGTAATGCGCAGCCGACAGTTTTTTCGCAAAGCTGGTTTTTTTGACGCCTTTCAGGCTGTTCGCCTGGGCTTTACTGCGCCCTTCGGCCAGCGCTTCTGCCATGTTCGCAAACAGCACGGTAAACCACAGCCAGACAGACACCGCGCCGGTAAAACTGGCGCTGCCGGTCTGATAGCCAGTAGACATCAGCACCGCCAGTACCGTGGTCAGGAGACTGCCCAGGTAGACGACAAACATCACCGGATTACGAAACTGAACGCGTGGCTCGAGTTTTTTCACGGCATCGATTGCTGAAGTGCGCAAGAGCGCTGCGTCAAACACCTGTTGTTGACGACTCATGATTAATGTCCCTGAATAAGTTGCAGATGCTCGGCTACCGGACCCAGAGCCAGAGCGGGGATAAAGATCAGTGCACCCACCAGCAGGACGGTGCCCACCAACAACGCGATAAACAGCGGACCATGCGTTGGCAGCGTCCCGTTACCGACCGGCTGAATTTTTTTACCGGCCATAGAACCGGCAATCGCCATTACCGGCAGGATGATGCCAAAGCGCCCCAGGAACATGCAGATGGCCAGCAAAACGTTCCAGAACGGCGTGTTCGCGCTCAGACCTGCAAAGGCACTGCCGTTGTTGTTGGCGGCCGACGATACGGCGTATAACACTTCACTGAAGCCGTGGGTGCCTGGGTTAGCCATACCGGCCCGGCCAGCGTCGGTCATCATGGCGATGGCTGTACCGATCAGCACCAGAGCGGGCGTCACCAGAATGGCGAGGGCGGTCATTTTCATTTCCCAGACTTCGATTTTTTTGCCGAGAAACTCGGGAGTACGGCCAATCATCAGTCCGGCGATAAACACCGCCAGCAACACGAACAGCAACATCCCATACAGGCCCGCACCGACACCGCCGAAGATCACTTCGCCCAGTTGCATCAGCAACATAGGTACCATGCCGCCCAGGGCCGTGAACGAGTCATGCATCGCATTCACCGCACCACAGGACGCGGCGGTCGTGATAACCGCAAACAGGCTGGAATTGAGAATGCCAAAGCGCGTTTCTTTTCCTTCCATATTGATGGCACTGTCCGCGCCCAGCGTCAGGAAGTGCGGATTCCCGTTCACTTCAGCCCACATCACGAAGGCCGCCGCCACAACAAACATCAGCGTCATTGACCACAGCAGCATGTTGCCCTGACGACGGTCTTTCACACATTCGCCAAAGGCAAAGCACAGCGCGGCCGGTATCAGGAAGATACTGAGCATCTGCACGAAGTTGGTCAGCGCGGTGGGGTTTTCAAACGGGTGAGCAGAGTTCGCGTTAAAAAAGCCGCCGCCGTTGGTGCCCAGCATTTTGATGGCTTCCTGCGAGGCCACCGGGCCCATTGCCAGCGTTTGCTGCGCCCCATCCAGGCCGGTAATCGTCTGATAAGGCAGGACGTTCTGAATGCTGCCCTGGCTGACAAAAAACAGCGCCATCAGCAGACTGACGGGCAATAACACGTAAAGCGTCACGCGCGTCAGATCGCGCCAGGCGTTACCCAGGGTTGCAATCGAGCGATTCGCAAAGCCCCGAATCAGGGCAAAGGCGACAGCGATACCGGTCGCGGCAGAGAAAAAGTTCTGCACGGTCAGGCCCACCATCTGGCTGAAATAGCTCAGGGTGCTTTCGCCTGAATAAGCTTGCCAGTTGGTGTTAGTGACGAAGCTAATCGCGGTGTTAAGCGCCAGATCCCAGCTCAAGGCCGGAAAATGTTGTGGATTGAGCGGGAGCTTGTCCTGAAGCAGCAGTATAGCCAGCAGGAGGATCAGGCCGAACAGGTTGAACAGCACAATGGCCAGCAGGTATTGCGGCCAGCGCATATCGCCTTGCTGTACCCCGGCGACGCGCCAAAACAGCGCTTCGGCACGGGTAAAAAGGGGTTTGTCCGCCACCAGCGCTGCCAGACCACGTCCCAGCGGCTGTGCCAACACCATCAGCACCAGCAGATACACCGCGATCAGTAAAAATGCATTGGCCGCCATCAGAAGGCCTCCGCATTCAACAGGGCATACACTAAATAGCCAGCAACAACACAACCAGCACAATGCCGGTTATCACGCCTGCACTCACAGCAACCTCCAGAGGTTTGGATTTGCTGAATAGCTTGCGCTGAGTCACATAAAGAAAGGGTTAAAAAGCACTGGCACGCTGTAAAAAAGGTATAAAAATGGCGACGTTGGCTCAGGCAACGTCCAGCAACCAGACCCGGTTGAGGTCGATCGTTGGCCAGGCCGCGAGACTCTCCGAGCAGACAATGCTGTCCGTGCAAAAACTGTCCCCCAGATCGACCACTTCTGGTCTGACGGGGCGCTTAGCGTGCAACGACCAGAAAACATGTACGCGCGGCTTCTGAAGCGATTGTTCGCCCGCCTTGACCACCAGTGCAATACGTCCCGATGCCAGCCGCACCAGCGACCCCACCGGATACAGACCGATTGTCGTAACGAACGCATGCAGCAGCGTTGTGTCAAAATGCCCGCGCCAGGCCAGCATCGACTGTAAAGCTTGTGCGGGTGTCCAGCCCTCGCGGTAAGGACGCGTTGAGGTCAGGGCATCGTACACATCACAAATGGTGGCCATACGGGAATAGACGCTAATCTCATGGCCTTTATGGCGGTAGGGATAACCGCTGCCGTCATATTTTTCATGATGATGCAGGGCAATATCGACCAGGTCATCCCCTGCGTTCGCTTCCATCAGCATCTGTGCACCCGCTATCGGATGCTCGCACATGATGGCAAACTCGTCGTCGCTCAGCTTATCCGGTTTATTCAGGATACTGAGCGGTACGGCCGCTTTGCCAATGTCATGTAACAACCCTCCCATGCCAACGCGCTGAAGTTGATGCGCATCCAGGCCGAGCTTTTTACCCAGAGCGATCATCAAGCCGCAGACCGCCATGGAGTGCAGGTAGGTGTAATTATCGTGATCTTTCAGTTGTGCCACGCGCAGAAGTGCGCTGGGCTCGCGCTCAATCGAACCGGCTATTTTATCCACAATATCAATCATACTGCTCAGATCGAGGCCGCAACCCATTCGCGCTTCGTTAAACAGCGCCAAGACCTTGATTTTGCCTTGTTCAAACAGCTGCTGTGCCTGTTCACGTTCCTGCGTAAAGGGAGCCTGCTGGCAGGGTGCGGTATGGACTGGCTCAGGAGGTGGTGATGAAATCGATTTCTCTTCATCAATCCATAACCGCTGAATACCTTCACGACGGAACATCGCAACCTGCTGCGGATCGGTGATCAGCATCTGATTACGAATACGTTTGTCTTTAAACCACCAGACCTCAAGTTTGAGGACGAACATGCCCGTTTTCAGTTCGTCGATCGTTATTAGTTTTATCACAATCGCCCTCCAGAGCATCAGTGGGTGATACCGTCATATCGGCAGGCGATGGGTTTTATGCAGGGCATTTTGTGCGAACTGTGGCACAGAACAACGTTTAAACATGTTGCGCGACTTTTGACCTTAACGCCGCGCGCAAAAACGGGCAATGCGCGGTCGTTACGCCACGTTGAGCAGTTTGGCCATCATCACCACATCATGAAGTTTACCTTCACGTAAGGATGCCTGACGACGCACCCCTTCGCGCTCAAAACCCAGCCTTTCATACAGCGCCAGCGCCCGATGATTGTCATGAAACACCTCAAGCTCCATGCGGGTGATGCCCAGCCAGTTACGTGCATAATCCATTGCCGTGCGGATCAACAGCTCGCCAATGCCGCGCCCTGAGAACGCCGGATTGACACCGATGCCGAAGCTGATGCAGTGACGCGTACGCGGATTATGATTTGTAAACAAGGTCAGCTCACCAACCATTTCGCCGTCTACTTCGGCAACAAAATTGATGAAGCCCTCGGCATCCATTTTTGCGAATTTCTTTTCCCAGGTGGCGACGCTGGGAAACGGCAATTGCAGCGTCCAGGGGAAAACCGCCGGATGGCCGTAAAGACGTTGGTAAGCCGCTGCATCATGTGGTTCACGGCCGCGCAGAGTGATATCCATAGAGAATCCTTTTTTTAATCGGGCGTACACATGCACTAAGCTGTAATTCTTATCGAACGGAAAGAGTAACTGTATGTTGTATCGTCGTTTCGAACGTTTTATCAATATTTTTCAGGATGCCCCCACCGATATGCCGCCCTCACGGGTCTGGCCTTTTTATTTTTACTACCTGCGCCAGGTGTGGCCGAGCTTCGCCGCACTGCTGGTGGTGGGGCTGGTGGGCGCGCTCATTGAGGTGGCGCTGTTCAGTTATCTGAGCCGCATCATTGATCTGGTTAACCATTCCACCCCGGCTACGCTGTTCCACGATAACTGGCCAACCTTACTCTGGATGGGCTGCGTCGCCCTGATACTGCGGCCGGTGTTTATTGCGCTGCACGATATGCTGGTTCACCAGAGCATTAATCCCGGCATGACCAGCATGATTCGCTGGCAGCACCACAACTACGTTCTGCGTCAGAGCATGAATTTTTTCCAGAACGATTTTGCGGGCCGGATTGCGCAGCGCATTTTGCAAACCGGCAACTCGCTCCGCGATTCTGCGGTGCAGTTGGTCGATGCCATCTGGCATGTGCTGATCTACGCCGCGACGGCGCTGGTGCTGTTCGCCGAAGCGGACTGGCGTTTGATGATTCCGCTCATTATCTGGATTGTGCTTTACAGCGCGGCGCTGCGCTATTTTGTGCCGCGCGTAAAGGCCCGTTCCGTGGTGTCCTCAGAAGCGCGCTCGAAACTCATGGGCACGATTGTGGATGGTTACACCAATATCGCTACCATCAAGCTGTTCGCCCATAGCGACCTGGAGCGGCAGTACGCACGTGAGGCGATTCAGGAGCAGACAGACAAAACGCAGCAGGCTAACCGCATGGTAACCAGCATGGATTTGACGCTGTCGACGCTGAACGGCGTTCTGATTGTCGCCACGTCCGGCCTGGCGCTGTGGCTGTGGAGCGCATCGCTGATTAGCGTCGGTGCCATTGCCCTGGCGACCGGCCTGGTTATCCGTCTGGTTAATATGTCCGGTTGGGTGATGTGGGTGGTGAACGGCATTTTTGAAAATATCGGCATGGTGCAGGACGGACTGAACACCATTTCCCAACCGCTTAGCGTGCAGGATGCGCCCCAGGCGAAACAGCTCAGGGTGACGCAGGGGGAGATTCGCTTCGACAACATCCGTTTTAACTATGGTGGCGAGCGGCAGGTGATTAATGGCCTGAACCTGACCATTAAACCGGGAGAAAAGATTGGCCTGATTGGACCTTCCGGTGCCGGAAAATCAACGCTGGTCAATCTGCTGTTGCGTCTTTACGACCTGAACGGCGGGCGCATCCTGATTGACGGTCAGTGTATTGCCGAGGTGACGCAGGAAAGCCTGCGCAGCCAGATTGGCATGATCACCCAGGATACCTCGCTGCTGCACCGCTCTATCCGCGAAAATCTGCTCTATGGCCGGCCCCATGCCAGCGAGGAAGAACTGCAACTGGCTATCCGTCGCGCCCGCGCCGACGAATTTATCCCGCTGCTGTCGGATTCCCAGGGCCGGACGGGGCTGGATGCGCATGTCGGTGAGCGCGGCGTAAAACTATCTGGCGGGCAGCGTCAGCGTATAGCCATTGCGCGCGTGTTGCTGAAAGACGCGCCGGTTCTGATCATGGATGAAGCCACTTCCGCCCTTGATTCAGAGGTGGAAGCGGCGATTCAGGAAAGCCTGGAGTCGCTGATGCAGGGTAAAACGGTGATTGCCATCGCTCACCGTCTGTCCACCATTGCAAAAATGGACCGGCTGGTGGTGCTGGAACACGGCCAGATTGTCGAAATCGGTAGCCACCAGGAACTGCTGGCACAAAATGGCCTGTATGCCCGGCTCTGGCAACACCAGACCGGCGGGTTTGTCGGGGCGGACTAGTCGCCGCGTCGGTAGGGCAAGGCGTCCCTGGCTTCTTCGGCCCACAGGTGAACGCCCTGCCGCTCCTGCTGCAAAAAATCGTCAACGGCGGCGCGCAGGCCGGGATGACACAGGTAGTGCCAGGAGTGGGTAATCTGCGGTTCGAAACCACGCACCAGCTTGTGTTCGCCCTGCGCGCCCGCATCGAAGCGTTGCAGGCCTTCGGCGATGGCGAAATCCATCCCCTGATAAAAACAGGTTTCGAAGTGAAGCTGGTTAAATTCCGCAAGGCAGCCCCAGTAGCGGCCATACAGGCTTTCCCCGTCTTTAAGGTAAAAAGCCATCGCTGCGGGCTGCTGCTGCAAACGGGCAATGACGACGCGAATGTTTTCCGGCAGACGCGCGGCCAGTAAGCTAAAAAAGGCACGCGTCAGATAAGGACGCTGACCGCGCACCGCGTACGTGTTGGCATAGCAGGTGTACACAAAATCCCATTGATCTTCACGCAGTTGATCGCCGCGATACCAGTCAAATTCAAAGCCGTTCAGGGCGACCTGCTCCCGTTCCTTGCGCAGCTGTTTGCGCTTGCGTGACATCAACGTATCCAGAAAGTCCTGGAAGTCGCGATAGCCGCGATTGTGCCAGTGATACTGGCAGCCCAGCCGCGCCAGCCAGTCGGGTTGTTCCGCCAGCAGCGCGTTAGCGTGAGAGTCGGTGAAATTGATATGCGCGCCACTCAACGCCTGGCGCTCCAGCCAGTCTGGCAGCCTCGACAGCAGACGGATAGCGGCATCGGATTTGCCCAGCACGCGCGCGCCCGTTACCGGGCTGAAGGGAATGGCACCGAGCCATTTCGGATAGTAAGCGATACCGGCTCGCTGACAGGCATCGGCCCAGGCGTGATCGAACACGTATTCACCCTGTGAATGGCTTTTTTGGTAGCCGGGTAGCGCGGCGCAGAGTTCACCCTGCTCACGCCAGACCAGATGGGCTGGCTGCCAGCCCCTTTCCGGCCTGACGCTGCCGCTGTCTTCAAGGCTCAGCAAAAAGGCATGGCGCAAAAAAGGCTGATCATCAGGCAGCAGCGCATCCCATTCAGCGGCGGGAATGTCGGATAACGTGCTCAGGGTAAACAACGACATGCATAACTCCAGACGGCAAGCGGTGACGTTTCAGTCAAGCAGGTTTTACGTTACAGGGAAAGGGAGACGGCACGTAATGTTTGCCTTTTCCTGAACGACAGGCGGCCTTCCCGGCGGTCAGTTTGATTTTGACGTTAACCGGTGTAACTGTTCAAATACCTGTCAGACAACACAACTTTTACAGGAACCGGCATGGCAAAAGCACTGGTGATTTTTCTGCACGGCGTAGGCAGTAACGGCGACGATCTGGCACCTGTCGGCGATTATTGAGCAACCTTGTTACCCGATGTGGTCTTTGCCTCACCGGATGCGCCTTATGCTTTTGAACAGGGCATGGGCTATCAGTGGTTCAGTCTGGCGGGCATTACGCCGGAAAACCGCCCAGGGCGGGTTCGCGAAGCTCGTGAGGCGTTTGACCGCGTTCTGCGTGACCTGATGGCGCAGCATGATATGGCAGATTGCTGGGAGAAGGTCATCCTGGTGGGCTTTTCTCAGGGCTCGATCATGGCGCTAGATCTACTGGCCTCTGGCCGTTATCCCCTGGCGGGCGTGGTGGCATTTTCCGGCCGACTGGCCTTTGACGGCCCACTGACACCACTCGCGCATACGCCAGCCCTGCTGATCCATGGCCGGGCTGATGCGGTGATCCCCGTCAGCGAAAGTGAGTCAGCCGCGGCCCGCCTGAAAGCCGCGGCGGTTCCGGTCGAGGCATTGATTGAGCCGCAGACTGGCCACACGATTTCAGCCGAGGGCGCCCTGCACGCCGCCAGCTTCATCGCTCAGTGTCTGCAGGACTGATGGCATCCGGTTTCGCGGCGGCGTTAACCCAACAGGTTAATCAGCGCGAAACCGGCAAAACTCATCAGCAACGAGCCTATGACATGCACCAGCGCGCTGCTCATCGCCCAGAGATATTTACCGGACTGCAACAGGGTCATTAACTCTGCGGTAAACGTGGAAAACGTGGTGAGACCGCCACATAAGCCTGTAATGATCAGTAACCGCCAGGCGGGATCGAGCTGGGGATTTTTAATAAACCAGGCCATGGCCCCCCCGATCACAAAGCCGCCAATCAGATTCACCAGCAACGTACCCGGTGGAAGATTGGGGAAAAACGCATTGAAACGCATACCGAACCACCAACGCAGTACACAACCTACGCTGCCGCCCACAATCACAGCGAATAGCGGTTTTAACATCTTATACTCCCGTTAACAGGCATTGTGCAGAAGACGGTGGAGGGTCAGCAAATACCGGCACCTGACGCTCCCGCTCCCACGAAAGGATAAAGGATAGTGTCAGGCGTCATCAGCCGCAGGGGAAACCTGCTGGCGGTTGGGGAAGGTGGAACGCCATCACCTTGCGCAGGCAATCATACGATGCCGTTTTCTGACTGGCAACTCAGACCATATGAACGCGCGCCCGTGATGTGCGGCTGACATGTAGTGTTAAAAACCCGACGCGGGTAGCCTTAAAAGGGGGGAGAATTCAGGTTTCCCCTTTTTCCGTTTTCCGCTTAAATAAATGACGGCTTTTACGCTTGCCGCGCCCACACAACGATTGTCGCCCCGGGTGAGGCGCTCACGCTTTCTGGAGAATCCTGTGCGCACTGTCATTTTTGATACTGATATCGGCGTGGATGATGCCTTTGCGCTGGCCTATGCCGCGCGGACGCAACATCTGCTGGGCATTACCACGGTATTCGGCAACGTTGCCGTGGGCCAGGCGGTGAAAAATGCGCGGCTCTTTTGCCAGAAAATGGCGATTGACGTGCCGGTGTACCGCGGCTGCGCCCGTCCGCTGGCACGGGAACCGAGCGCACCTGCCAGGCTGCATGGTGAAGACGGTTTAGGGGATGCGTTTGATAATCCGTTTAGCGACGACGCGCCCGGTGCCGTGCAGTTTATTATCGACAGCGTTCGTGCTAATCCCGGCGTCATTACGCTGGTGGCAATCGGCCCCCTTACCAATATCGCCAGCGCCATCAACCAGGCACCGGATATTATCCCGCTGGTCAAAGAACTGGTCATCATGGGCGGCGCCTTTGGTACCGATGGCCACAGCGGGAATGTGACACCGTTCAGTGAATTTAATATCTGGAAGGATCCTCATGCTGCGGATCAGGTCCTGTCCTCGGCCTTGCCGATTATTCTGATCCCGCTGGATGTTACCCATAAAGTGTTGATCAATAGCGATGAGGTGGATCAACTACAACAGCCGATCCTGCGGGCGATCTGCCGCCCTTATCTGGCGTACAGTCTTGAGAAGGAAGGATTTGCGGGAATGGCGTTGCATGACACGCTGACGATATCCTGGCTTTGTTTGCCCGAGGCATTTACGCTGGTGGAAAGCCCACTGCGGGTGATTACCGAAGGCATCGCCTGTGGTCAGACGGTGCGCCAGATCAGCACGCTGGCTTCCCGTCACAACCCTTTTCGCGATTTGCCCCGACAACGCATCGCATTGGGCGTGGATGCCGACGCCGTGCGTCGCCACTTTTTCCAGTCGCTCTCCGGAACGGCGTAGCGCGTGCGGAGACAGCGCACCCCGTTGTCTCCGGCTTCAGCGATCAAAATCGATAACGCCCTTAATTAACGCACGATTGTTGATGACCTGCGCCTCAAAGTGTTCTGCCAGCGTCGAAAACGCGAAACGCCGGTTGAGCATCATATCGGCACGTAACGTCCCGGCCGCCATGAGTTCACGCACCCGATCAAAATCCTCACGGGTGGCGTTACGGCTACCCATGATCGTGCTCTCCTTCTTGTGAAACTCACTGTCAGGAATCACCAAATCCCCTTTATGCAGACCGACATACACGACTGTTCCGCCATGGCGAATCAGGCTTACGGCCGCGTTCATCGCCGCAGGATTGCCTGTGGCATCAAGCACCTTCAACGGCAGCCTGCCATCAAATTCGTTTCGCAGTGAGGTTATAAACGCCGCATCAGCCGGATTGAGTGCACAGAGGCCCAACTGCTGACTGACGTGCTGACGGCGGTAATCACTGGTATCCGCGACCACCACCTGCGCGCCGTTAGCAGCGGCAATGGCGGCAGCCCCCAGGCCGATCGGCCCCGCCCCCACGACCAGCACCTGCTCGCCCTGCGCCACCGCCGCTCGCCGCACCGCGTGGGCGCTGATGGCAAAAGGCTCAATGAGCGCTGCGGCTTCTGGCGCAAGATCGTCCACCACCAGCAGGTTAGCTGCCGGTACGCAAAGATAGTCGCTAAAGCCGCCATCCTGATGAACACCCATCACCGAAATGTTTTCGCAGCAGTTGGTTTTACCGCTGCGGCAGGCATCGCATTCAAAACAGGAGAGATAGGGAATCAGTGCCACCCGCTGTCCTGCGGCTAAATCGTGAACGGCAGCCCCTGTCTCCACCACCTCCGCACAGAGTTCATGGCCGAGGACTCGCGGATAGCTAAAAAAGGGTTGGTTTCCTGCCCAGGCATGAATGTCGGTGCCGCAAATGCCTGCGCTGACGATTTTAAGCAGCGCTTCAGTCGCGGCAGGCCGGGGTTGAGGGCGTGTAGCCCAGACCAGCGAACGCGGTTCTGCGATGACTAAGGCTTTCATAGTGGTCATGGCCCCTCTCCGGTTATCAAAAGCGCAGTTATGGCGAATCTGGCTGCGGCACCGTATTCCCCTCTTCTCACTTTGTGAACCAGAACGGCTTTTTTGGGCCTTCAATGGTTTTTAATGCATAAAAAACCGGAGCCCCCGCATGAGCCGCAGCCAAAATTTACGCCATAACGTCATCAACCATATGCTGGAAAGCATCGCCCAGGGCCACGTTCAGTCACCGCTACCACCGCAGGCCACCCTGGCCGAAATGTTCACGGTCAGCCGCACGACCGTGCGTCATGTGCTGAGTTATCTGCATGAGCGAGGCGTACTGGAAAAAGTCAAAGACAGCTGGGTTATTGTGCGCGCGCCGGAGGCGCAGGACAGCCTGAACGCGGTGATGCCGCCGATTGATCAACAGGCCAGTCTGGTTGAAAAGCGTTTTTTCGATCTGATCAATCAGCGACAGTTGCAGCCCGGCGATACCTTCAGCGAGCTGCAACTGGCAAAGCAGGCCAATGTCAGCCCGGTGGCCGTGCGCGAATTCTTACTGCATTTTATGCGCTACAACCTGCTGGAACCGGTCAAACGCGGCCACTGGCAGATGAAAAAGTTTTCGCAGACGTATGCGGAAAAGCTGTTTGAGCTACGTGAAATGCTGGAAACCCATGCCCTGACGCGTTTTTTAAACTTGCCCATGGACGATGAACGCTGGATTCAGGCGCGCGATCTACTGGATCGGCACCGATCGATGCGTGAGACCATTGCCAGCAACTATCGCCATTTTGCGGCGCTGGATAAGCAACTGCACTCGCTGATTCTGTCTGCCGCCAATAACCCGTTCTTTAATCAGTCGCTGGAGATTATTTCCGTTATTTTCCATTCGCACTATCAGTGGGATGAAAGCGATCTGAAGCAGCGCAACATCGTTGCCCTGGAGGAGCATATGGCGATTTTGTCTGCGTTAATCGGTCGCCGGGATGTGGATGCGCTTTGCGCCCTGCACAGTCATCTGGCCACAGCCAAGCGATCCATGATCCGCAGCATTAATCAGTACAATTAAAAACCGATTAAAAACCGCAAAGCATTAGCTCTCGCACGATTTTGAAACAACTTTACAACATCTCTGCTTTATCGCCCTTACTCTTCATCGCAACGCGCCGGCGGCCCTGTGCCGTCGGGCATCCTTAATGCTCACAATAATGATAAATCGCCTGCTCAGGGAGATTGCCATGGAAAACAGATCGGTTATTGATCGTTCAACCTCGCCCGCCGCCGCTGCACCTGATGAGGCGTTTGTGCCGTTGCGCAGTGATATCGTGCGCTCGCCGCGCATCCGTAAAGTTCAGATTACCGCCATGCTGTTGCTGCTGCTTGCCGCCATCATTAACTACCTTGATCGCAGCTCGCTGTCGGTGGCCAATATGACGATTCGTGAGGAGATGGGGCTGAGCGCGACGGAAATTGGCGTGCTGCTCTCGGCATTTTCGCTGGCTTACGGGCTGGCACAACTGCCCGCTGGCGCCCTGCTGGACCGCAAAGGCCCACGTATTATGCTGGGCGTGGGCATGTTCATCTGGTCACTTTTCCAGGCCGCGTCCGGACTGGTGCATAACTTTACTCAGTTCGTGTTGGTGCGCATTGGCCTCGGGATGGGTGAAGCGCCCATGAATCCATGCGGCGTAAAAGTCATCAATGACTGGTTCAATATTAAAGATCGCGGGATGCCGATGGGGATGTTTAACGCCGCCTCGATGATCGGATTATCGGTGGCGCCGCCGATCCTGGCGGCCATGATGCTGCTGCTGGGCTGGCGCGGCATGTTTGTGACTATCGGTATTTTAGGGATTTTCCTCGCGATCGGCTGGTACATGACTTATCGCGACCGTGATAACAACACCTTAAGTGCGGAAGAGATCCATTATCTGCAGGCGGGCAGCGTGGCATCGCGTAAAGCGCCGATCAGCTTTCGTGAATGGCGCGGCCTGTTTAAGCAGCGCACCATGTGGGGCATGATGATTGGCTTCAGCGGCATTAACTACACCGCCTGGCTGTATATTGCCTGGCTGCCGGGTTATCTGCAGTCGACCTATCACCTTGATCTTAAGAGCACAGGCTTACTGGCGGCGATTCCTTTCCTGTTTGGCGCAGCCGGCATGTTGCTCAACGGCTATGTGGTGGATGCGTTAGTGAAACGCGGCTGGGATGCGGTTAAAACCCGTAAGGTGTGCATTGTCAGCGGCATGGTTTTGTCTGCGGGTTTTACCGCCTTCGTCACGCGCGCCACTGAGACCACCAGCGCCGTCACCCTGATTGGCATGGCCCTGTTTTGTATTCACTTTGCGGGGACCTCATGCTGGGGCCTGATCCACGCTAACGTGACCGCGCGCATGACGGCCTCCGTAGGCAGCATTCAAAACTTCGCCAGCTTTATCTTCGCGTCCTTTGCTCCGGTGATTACCGGCTGGATACTGGACACCACGAAGTCCTTCAGCCTGGCGCTGATGATTTGTGCCTGCGTAACCCTGATGGGCGCACTGGCCTATCTGGTGCTGGTTCGCAAGCCCATCACCGACGGAGCCTGACTCAGGTCAGCGCCCTGATGCTCACGCCATGACGGGCGCCGTAACGCTGAATACCGGCGATCGCTGTCCCGACAGTGAGCGGCGGCGGCGCAGGCAGCAGCGGTGCCCGCTCACGGAGCGCCGCGTCAAACTGCGAAACACTGGTGACATCATGAGGAAAACGCGTTTCATCCACACCGACCAGCGCGCCTTCGTCTTTGGCGAAGGTAAGCAACTGCTGCCAGCGGGCGATGTCGGCCAGCCCGATGCTGTCGGCCCCTTGTGAGTACAACAGCATATCGATGTAGCGGAACGGCGGCTGTTTTTCCAGAAAACGCTGCAGCGCATCTGCCGAGGCGGCAGAGGGGAACATCAGCCAGAAGGGAATCGCCTGTTGCTGCATACTGCACCAGGGATCCAGCAATATAAAGCTGTCTACCGTAAGCCGGGTGGGCAGCACGCCTGCCGCCAGATACCAGTCACGGTAGATTTCCGCCACCACAAAACTCAGCGCCTCCGGTTGCTCATAACGAATTTCCATCAGCGTCCAGCGTTGAGCTTCTGCCAGTTTTTTCAGAGGAGAGATCAGGTAACCGTCCAGCCCCCATTCGGCTTCAGGGACATGATCGGTGATGGCAGGCGGCGTCCAGCGCGCCCGATCAACCCCTGCCCGCGCCAGATATTCCGCAACGCGGGGGCCGCCCTGCAAATACTCGCTTTCCGTTGCCCCACCGGGTGCGCCAAACTGGAAAAACGAACGGTCGCTGGTGCGGGTGACCGGCCACTGGCGCGTGCAGTGATTGATAAACAGGGTCGCGCCTGCGGGCAATCCTCCCAGCAGAAATTCATTAAAGGCGAGTGGCATATCGCGTAATTTAAGCCGGAAAGCCTGCATATTTTCGAGCAGCAGCCGGTCCTGACTCGGATCCTGCCTGTGATGGACCGCCAGCCTTGGCCAGGTCGCCAGCAGCGCCGCGGCCACCGCTTTGCCTTGCTCAAATCCGGCCTGGGCATCGTCCGGATCGCTGGGTTCCACGCGCACCGGGCACAGAAACGTTTGCGGTAGCCAGGGCGTTCCCATCGCCGCCGCCAGATGGACCAGCGCACCGTTCGATGCGCCGATAAATGCCGCCGGATACTCGCGCTGCGGGTAGGCACTCACCATCCATTCGGCGATGCCTTCCACATCCAGCTCACCCGCCTGTTTCGGGCTGATTCCGTCCGCCTGGCCACTTATCGCATGGCCCCATTCACGTAACCGGCTCGGTAGTCGATCCAGTGAAGGCAGTAACCGGTCCAGCATCGATGACGAACGGGTAAGGGGCTCATCGCGTAGTGCACTTGCCAGAGCCAGCAGCATGGTTGCTGCGGAATCAAAGCGGGCGATGCCCTTCGGCGGTTTACTCATCGGCGTTCTCCTGCTGAATACGGGCCAAAAAGGGTCGGATCGCATGGCAGAAGCTCCATGGATAGACATAGTGCAGCCGGTGGGTACCGCCGCGCAGGGTGATTTTTTCACACTGAGGTAACAGCCCCGCCAGCTCATCCAGCCAGCGCGCCGGACAAACCGGGTCCCGCGAACCCCGGAGCAACAATGTGGGGGCCGTCAGATACGTCAGATGGTATTCAATCGGATCGTTAAGCATGGCGCGCAGCGTGCCAAATACACGGGGGAGACCGGCTTTCGCCCAGTCGATGCGGGCCAGCGGGTCAGCGGGTCAGCGGGTCAGCGGGTCAGCGGGTCAGGTGAACGGTGGGCTTCCAGTCGGCTGTTGCGCCAGCCGCGCCAGAGCTGGCGCAACAGGCTTCGCGCATGGCGATCGGCTGTGGGCCCCTGTAGCACCAGTCCGGCCACGGCGTCCGGGTGTTTATCCGCCAGCGCCGCCAGCACCTGACAGCCAAAGGCGCTGCCGACCCAGATTGCCCGCCGGAAACCATTGTGCTGGAGCCACTGCCACAGGATATCGGCCAGTTCACTGACGGAAAGCACCGGTGCCGATGCGGGCAACGCGCTACCGCCAAAGCCGGGCAGGTCGGGGACCAGCACGTGATAGTCCCGACCCAGCGCGAGGGCCAGCGCCTCCATCGAACGGCCTGACATCGCCAGACCGTGAAGCAGGACGACAGGTAAACCATGAGGTGCGTCGGGCGTCACGCGGGTGAACATGCGCCAGTCACCGATCTGTTGATAGTAACCCGCCAGTCCCGCATGGTGACTACGCGGTGAAACAGGCGGCGTTTGTTTCATTTGCTGCCAGCGCTTCGCGCCCCACAGCACTGCGCCTATACCTAAACCAACCCCTGCGGCCACGGCTATGCCCTGTCGCCTTTTACACCGGATGGTACGCCTCATCAGCTGCTCCTGTTCCTGGGTACTTATTGAGTGTAGGACGGGATCGGCAGAGAGGCAGTGAATACACTGCGTCAGGCGACAGGGTTACGCAGGCAACCGATTTTTTCTATCTCGACTTCCACCACGTCACCACGGAACATGAACAGGGGCGGCGTCCGTTTTTTCCCTACGCCGCCGGGGGAGCCGGTGATAATGACATCGCCGGGTGATAGCGGACTGAAGGCAGAGATATATTCGATAATGCTGGCGACCGGATGCACCATGCTGGCGGTGGTATCGTTTTGCACTTCACGACCGTTCAGTCGCGTTTTAATCGATAACTGTTGGGGATCAGGAATCTCGTCCGCAGTCGTCATCCAGGGGCCAAATCCTCCGGTCTGCGGCCAGTTTTTCCCGGCGGTAAACCAGGTAAACTGCATGTCGCGCACGGTGGCATCCATAAAGCAGCTGTAACCCGCAATGACGTCCAGCGCGTCGGCGGCCTTAACCCGATGCGCCGGTTTACCAATAATCACCGCCAGCTCACCCTCGTAATCGAATTCCTGGGTAGTCAGCGGTTTTTGCAGCGGTTGCTCATGGCCGGTCAGTGAATCAGCAAAACGGATAAATAAGGTTGGCGCGTCCAGCGTTGCGGCAAACTCCTGGCGTTTATCTGCGTAGTTCATTCCTACGCAGAAAATTTTTCCAGGCTGCTCAATAACGGGAAGAAACTGCACGGCAGAAAACGCGTGATCGACGGGCATGTTCTGAAAGGCGGCAAGATCGGCCAGAGAAGAACGTGTCAAAAAGGTTTTTAAATCCGGGCAGGCTTTGCCCAGGCGCATCCCGACATCGATCACGCCCTGTTCCCGTACGATACCCACGCTTTTTTTCCCCTGAGCGGGAAGATAAAAACTGCATAATTGCATTGCTGCCTCTTTTATTATGTCGGGCGATCCACCCGTGTTGAGAATAAATCGGCGCGCAGAGTAGCAAAAAACATGACGGAAATCGTACTGCGATTGGCACAGTGGATGTCCAGATGTATCACAGTATGTCAGGCGGAATGCGAGACCAGTGCGGGCTGAACAGAGAGGCGGAGACAGGCGAGAAGAACGACAAAATGAGGTGATAATCACTGGTCATTCCCTGACCGCGACTATCGAGGGTAAAACGTGGCGCTTAGTTCAGCGCACCGGGTGGTACGTGTTTAAAGGTTTCCACATACGCGTGAAACACGTACTTAAAAAAACGTTTCATACAGCATCCAGTTAAAAATTTGTTGAATAACTACAGGAAAAGTATAGCCCCTGCTGTTTTAATCAGCAATAAATTTTGAACCAGATCACAAAATACGATTTTGCGGGCGTTACTGAAACAGTCCGAGATGCTCGGTGAGGATGGTGGAGCCGATGGCGATGAGGACCAGTCCGCCCAGCACTTCGGCCCATTTACCTAACACAGGCCCAATGAAGCGGCCGACCAGCACGCCAGTGGTAGCCATAACGGTAGTGGCGGCCCCGATTGTCAGAGCCGTGATGACGATATTAACCTGAAGGAAGGCCAGCCCCACGCCAACCGCCAGCGCATCCAGGCTGGTGGCAACGGCGGTCGCCGCCAGTACCATAAAACCATGGCTTTGCGGCGCTTCGCACGGTTCAGACGCCGTTTTACGGAAGCCTTCCATCATCATTCGGGCACCCAGGAAAGCCAGCAGGAAAAAGGCTATCCAGTGATCCCACGCGGCAACATACTGGCTGGCAGCAAGACCCAATGCCCAGCCAATCAGCGGCGTCAGGGCTTCGATACAACCGAAAATCAGACCGGTGCGCACGGCTTCTTTCAGGCCCGGGCGATGCAAGGTCGCACCCTTGCCCAGCGCAGCTGCAAATGCGTCCATCGACATTCCAAAAGCAAGAATCAGGGTGGCGATAAAGGTCATGATTTGTTCACTTGGGATGAAAAGCCAGCATTTCGGGCTGAATTCATCACACATATGGCTCGGTTATTAAAAAGTGCGCGCAGTCTATCACGCAATAATCGTTATAAAAAGACAATAAAATCAGGGATTTAAGTATAGCAAAGGCTATAACTCATAACAATCGCTATGAATGTCTCTAAGTTAATGTCATTTAAGCCTTTTCTTTGCAATGCACAGCGTGACTTCCTGCCCTGAACAGTCCGTCATTGAACCTTCCCGCGGAATGCCGGAAAATGGCGGGCTGGTAAATACGGAATTTTTGTCCATGACTAACCCCTTCGAATCCCTGATCATTCCCGGCGGCATTTTACTGTTGGGCTTTCTCTCTGCCCTTCTGCTTCCCGCTCCCGCGTTTAGCCTGGCCGTCGCGCAGCACCTGCAACAGATGTTCCATCTGCAGGACCCTATTCAGCTTTATACCGTGGTCTTTTGCCTGTGGTTTTTACTTCTGGGCGCGCTGGAGTTTTTTGTTATTCGCTTTATCTGGCGCCGCTGGTTTCGGGCGTAATCACGCCGTCAGGGCGACATCTGCCTGCTGCCCCTCTTTTTTAAAAGACTGAATTACTGAGAGGCTGGCGGTGGAGAACCTTTGATCATGCAAAGCGTCAGCGATGCGGCGCGCTTCCTTGCCGTCGGTCAGTCACCTGGCTGGCTCTGAGGTCACAAAAATGTAACATTTGTTTTACAAAATAGCCTTCGCCGCCTTATCGATTAAAAATTCAACGCAAAGAATAAATTTCAATAATCCTTTTTTTTCATTAGGTTAGATTATTCCTTTCGATAAGTGACATTTTCATACCGCACCATTATGGGGCAATCCCGCAACATCCACTTTTAATTAACCCGTTGAGTTAGCTGCAAAAAAAGCTTATGGCGCGCCTGCCATTATGATTCTTTCTTATGCTGAATCATTTCTGCATTTAAAAAATAAACAAATGTTTAATTCGAACGCGAGAATGTTATATTTGGGCAACAAAGCATAACGTTCAGTTAACTCGTTATCGTCGCTTTAACCTATACCTGAGTCTTAACCCGGAAATAGCGCAACGCGCTCGACAGAAGCGTGACTATTTCGCCTGCAACACTGTTGAGCTTCAGGTCAACAGAAGAGGAGATGTCGCCTCATGTGCAAATCAGCTGTAAATCTTGCGCTCACAATGAGTGTTAGCGGAAAGGACACCACCGGGGCGCAGGAGCGTAAAGACGTCGATGTGCTACTCATTGGCGCTGGCGTCATGAGCGCCACCTTAGGCACCTGGCTGCAGGATCTTGAGCCAGACTGGTCCATTGAAATGGTGGAAAGGCTGCCGCATGTGGCGGAAGAGTCCTCTAATGGCTGGAACAATGCCGGTACAGGCCATGCCGCGCTGGCCGAGCTGAACTATACGCCGCAGAGAGCTGACAGCAGTATCGATATCGCGAAAGCCATTGCGATTAACGAAGCCTTCCAGATTTCTCGCCAGTTCTGGGCCTATCATGTCCAGAAAGGCAATCTGCATACGCCAAAAAGCTTTATCCACAGCACACCGCATATGAGCTTTGTCTGGGGCGATGACAACGTTAACTTCCTGCGCAAACGCTTTAACGCATTACAGAAAAGCACTTTGTTCCGTGGCATGGCTTACTCTGAAGATCCACAGCAAATTGCGAAGTGGATTCCGTTGGTGATGAAAGGCCGTCCCGCCAGTCAAAAAGTGGCCGCGACCTGGACCGATATGGGCACCGACGTCGATTTCGGTGAAGTGACGCGTCAGTTGATTGCCTCACTGGAGAAAAAAGCCAGTTTCCGTTTGCGCATGAGCCAGGAAGTTCGCGACATTACACGCCTGAACGATGGTCGCTGGCAGGTTACCCTTGTCAGCCTGACAGACGGTTCACGTCGTACGTTAACCGCCGGTAAGATTTTCATTGGCGCAGGCGGTGCGGCGTTGCCGTTGCTGCAGAAGGCTGGCGTTCCCGAAGCCAATGGCTATGCGGGCTTCCCGGTCGGCGGCTCTTTCCTGGTGACCGAAAATCCCGATGTTGTGAAACAACATATGGCGAAGGTCTATGGTAAAGCGAGCGTCGGTGCGCCGCCAATGTCCGTGCCGCATGTGGACACGCGCGTTCTGAACGGCAAACAGGTTCTGCTGTTTGGGCCGTTCGCGACCTTCTCGACCAAGTTCCTGAAGCAGGGTTCGCTGCTGGACATGTTTGCCTCGCTGAACAGTACTAACCTTATGCCGATGATCAAAGTCGGACTGAAAAGCTTTGATCTGGTGAAGTACCTGATGGATCAGGTTCTGCAAAGCGACCGTGACCGGATGGACGCGCTGCGCGCCTATGTTCCGCAGGCGAAGCAGGAAGACTGGCGTCTGGTGACCGCAGGTCAGCGCGTGCAAATCATCAAGAAAGATGAAAAAGAAGGCGCGGTATTGCGTCTGGGCACAGAAGTGGTGTCGTCGGAAGATGGCTCGATCTCGGCACTGCTGGGTGCTTCGCCGGGCGCCTCAACAGCGGCACCGATCATGCTGGAACTGCTGCACAAGGTCTGTCCAGAGCAGATGGCGTCACCGGAATGGCAAAATAAAATTCGTGCCGTTGTGCCGTCCTGGGGCCGCAAACTTAACGGTGACGTCGCCCTGACTGAAAAAGTGCTGGCTGAAACCAGCCGCGTCCTGCAACTGCCGTATACGCCTGTAACGCCGGTGGCCGCGAATGACGAAGGCCGTGAAACTGCCTACGTCGTCGGTAAATAACCATCTTCTACCTGTCTGAGGCCTCGCTTGCGAGGCCTTTTTGTTTGCCGCTTGCCTGGTTGACTCCCCCATTCTCTATTAGGGTTAGTGCATCGTCTGACGTAATGCAGGAGAAAATGGCATGGCTCAACCGAACACGGCACACGAACTCACGTTACTTGATCGCTACTGGCGCGCCGCTAACTATCTGTCTGTCGGGCAGATTTATTTAATGGACAATCCGCTGTTACGCGAACCATTGAAGCCAGAGCACATTAAACCGCGCTTGCTGGGCCACTGGGGCACCACGCCCGGACTGAATTTTATCTATGCCCATCTGAACCGGATTATTCGTCAGCGCGACCTCAACCTTATTTATGTCTGTGGTCCCGGCCATGGCGGGCCTGGCATGGTTGCGAATACCTGGCTTGAGGGGAGCTATAGCGAAATCTATCCGCATATCCGTCAGGATGCCGACGGCATGCAGAAGCTGTTTAAACAGTTTTCCTTTCCGGGCGGTATTCCCAGTCATGCGGCACCCGAAACCCCGGGCTCGATCAATGAAGGTGGAGAGTTAGGCTACTCACTTTCTCATGCCTTTGGCGCTGTCTTTGATAACCCCGATCTGATCGCGCCCTGCATCATTGGCGACGGCGAAGCCGAAACCGGGCCGCTGGCCTCCAGCTGGCACGGGATTAAGTTTCTTAATCCCCAGCGCGACGGTGCCGTGCTGCCCATTCTGCATCTGAATGGTTATAAGATTGCGAATCCAACGATTCTGGGCCGCGCCAGTGACGACGATCTGCGTCAGCTGTTTCGCGGTTACGGCTATGAACCGCTGTTTGTCTGCGGTCATGAACCTGAAGAGATGCATCCGTTGATGGCCGACACGCTGGATCGCGCTTTTTCAGAGATTGCCGGCTTTCAACAGGCCGCCCGGCAGGGCTCACCAATGAAGGCCATTCCCCGCTGGCCGATGATTATCCTGCGCAGCCCTAAAGGCTGGACCGGGCCGAAAACGGTAGACGGCAAAAAAGTGGAAGGTTTCTGGCGGGCGCACCAGGTGCCCGTAGCGGCCTGCCGCGAAAACGAAGACCACTGTAACATTCTGGAGAACTGGCTGCGCAGCTATCAGCCTGACGATCTGTTTGATGAACAGGGGCGGCTTAAGCCGGAACTGCAGGCGCTGGCCCCACAGGGCGAGCTACCGTTTGCAGGTCATCCCACGCTGGGTACCGCCCATGCCTTGCTTGAGGCGGGCTGGAAAACCAACACACCAGGCAGGATGGTGCAGCAGTGCGGCGTCGGCAATGTGGTGGTGACAATCGCATCCGATGGTACGCTGGCTTTTGCCGCGCCCAGCGCCACCCTGACGCCCTACCACGATGCCCTGATCAGCACAGCATTAAACAGCGACGCGCTGGATCATTCACAGCCTGTCACCGTGGCGGATATGGGCATTCGCTGGTTGCTTATCCCGATGGTCAGTGCCGAGGCGGTGCGCACCGTCATACCCGACGTCAACGATCTTGAGCGGTTAATTACCCACGCCAGCGTGGATGGTGTAATGCCCTTTGGCCCGCTGCCCTCGGGAGAAGCAGAACAGTATGAAGTGCGGGGATTACTGGTTGAGCACGGCAGCCTGACAGAAGATCCGATTACCGGCAGCGCAAATGCCTGCCTGGCGCGCTACTTCGCGGCTCAGGGTAAACCGCACAATTACCGCGTTCGTCAGGGCACGCAGGTCAGACGTCAGGGCCGGGTGAACGTGGCTTATGAGGGCGAAACCATCTGGATTGGCGGAAAAACAGTGACGATCGTTGAGGGCTCAATTGACGTTACGCCCTGAGACACGACAGGGCGACGGGGTCGCCCTTACTGTTACAGTCCTTGCCCGCCCGATGCTTCGATGCGTTGCGCGGTGATCCAGCCGGTTTCCTCGCTCAGAATGGCGCAAATGGCGTCGCCAATATCATCAGGTAATCCGACCCGCCCCAGAGCGGTCAACGCAGCGATGCTTTCATTCACGGCTTTATCGTCACGCACCCGTCCGCCGCCAAAATCCGTTTCAATCGCGCCCGGCGCCAGGATATTAACGCGGATTCGACGTTCCCCCAGCTCTTTGGCCTGGTAACGGGTCAGCACTTCCATCGCCCCTTTCATCGCCGCATAGGTGCCCGAGCCAGGATAGGTCAGGCGCGTTAATCCACTGGAGATATTCAGAATGCGCCCGCCGTCGCTGATAACAGGCAGCAGTTTCTGCGTCAGGAAGTACGGCCCTTTGAAATGCACATTCATCAGCGCATCAAATTCCGCTTCCGTCGTCTCGGCAAAAGGTTTGTAGTGACCATGCCCGGCATTGTTCACTAAATAATCAAATGTCTCACGCTGCCAGTGCTGCTGTAAGGTGTTTTTGACATCAGAAATGAAGCGGTCGAACTGGCTAACATCACCCACATCCAGCTGTAGCGCTATGGCGCGGCCGCCTGCGCGCTCAACAGCGTTGACGACGTCCTGTGCTTCGTTTTGATGATTGCGGTACGTCAGGATGATATCCCGGCCTTTTGCCGCCAGTTTTAGCGCTGCATTCTTGCCTAAACCGCGATTTGCGCCCGTAATCAAGACGATTTTACGATTCATGTTGATTTCCTGTTGCAAAATTGAACACAGATTCAGGATATTCGTTAAAAATTGTTCTATAAACGCTTAAGAATGCGCAGCACTGTTCCACTTACAACAACAATCGGCAGGCTATATGGATAAAATTCATGCAATGCAGGTGTTCGTCAGAGTTGCAGAGATGGGCAGTTTTACGGCGGCGGCTGACAGCCTTGGGTTACCAAAAGGCAGCGTATCACGGCAAATTCAGGCGCTGGAGAATCTGATGGGCACACGGCTGCTGCATCGTACTACCCGCCGCGTGCAGCTTACTCAGGATGGCCTGGCTGTCTTGATTTGCTGGCGATGATTGGCGATATGGACAGCCTGTTTCAGCACGATCCCGCGACGTTAAGTGGCAAACTGCGGGTCGACATGTCCGTGGCAATGGCGAGCGATCTTATTCTTCCGCGTCTGCCTGAATTCCTTCAGCACTATCCTGGCGTGGAAATTGAACTCAGCAGCAACGATCGCCAGGTTGACGTCATTCGCGAAGGTTTTGACTGTGTGATTCGCGTTGGCGAGCTAAAGGATTCGGGACTGATCGCCCGCCGTATAGGCACGCACACCTTGATTAACTGTGCCAGTCCTGACTATCTTGCGCGTTTTGGCAGGCCGATTCGGCTTGAGGAGCTGTCGCAGCATGCAATGGTGCATTACAGCCAGCCGTTAGGTCAGGCGGCGCAGGGCTTCGAATACTTCGATGGTAAGCAGTGCCACTATGTGCACACGGGCGGCGTCGTGACGGTGAACAGCACCGAAACCTACCGTGCCGCCTGCCTTGCGGGCCTGGGCATTATTCAGGTGCCGACGGTGGGCATCCAAAAATATCTGGAAAGCGGTCAACTGGTCGAGGTGCTCCATGCGTTCCCGGCCAAACCGATGCCCATTCACTTGCTCTATCCCCATCGCCGGAATGTCGCGCGTCGGGTTCGGGTGTTTATGGAGTGGTTAAGTCAGGTGCTCCAGGAGTATGTCACCTGACAGGCTATAATGTGATTTTAAGGTTCAACAGGAAAGTGAATGTCTATGACAGACGAGCAGGACAACGTAAAAGACGCCAAACCGCTGATCGATATTAAAACCGGCAACAAGTCCGTCGATCGCTCCATCGTGCGCATATCACGCTTCGCCGCCTGGTTCCAGGCGATACCGGCGGTAGCGCACTTTATTCGCGCGCTGGATCGGTTTAACGATCGCCTCGGCAGCCAGTTTGGTGCCGCCATTACCTATTTTTCGTTTCTGTCGCTCATCCCCATTTTAATGGTGTCTTTTGCTGCCGTGGGTTTCGTGCTGGCCTCGAATCCGGACCTCCTGACCGATATCATCAACAAAATCGTCAGCAGCATCAGCGATCCGTCGCTGGCGACCACGTTAAAAAACACCGTGAACACGGCCATTCAGCAACGCGCAACCGTGGGCATCACCGGTTTGTTGCTGGCGTTGTATTCCGGTCTCAACTGGATGGGGAATTTACGCGAGGCTATTCGCGCGCAGTCACGCGACGTCTGGGAGCGTCAACCCGACGATAAAGAGAAGATCTGGAAACGCTATATTCGCGACTTCTTGTCCCTGACCGGCCTGATGCTGGCGCTGGTGATTACTTTGTCACTGACCTCCGTCGCCGGTTCCGCCCAAGCGACTATCGTTAATGCGTTAGGGCTGGATGGCATTGAATGGTTGCGCCCGGCACTGACGATCATCGCGACGTCCATCTCTGTACTGGCAAATTATCTGCTGTTTCTGTGGATTTTCTGGATTCTGCCTCGCCATAAACCGCGCAAAAAAGCCCTGCTGCGTGGCACCTTACTGGCGGCCATCGGGTTTGAAGTCATTAAGTTTGTGATGACGTTGACGCTGCCGAAACTCGCCAGCTCGCCCTCGGGTGCGGCTTTTGGCTCGGTGTTGGGGCTGATGGCGTTCTTCTATTTCTTTGCCCGCCTGACATTGTTCTGCGCGGCCTGGATTGCCACCGCCAAATACAAAGACGATCCACGCCTGCCTGAAAAAGGCGCAATGGCCAGCCACGAACAGCAGTAACCAGCGAAAAATCCCTACCCCCGGTTATTTATCAGCCACTTTACAGCATGAATAACCAGGGGGTCACTTTTCTTCAGCGCTTTCACAGAGTATCTCGCCATGTTTATCTCTGTTAACGCTGCCATTCTCCGACATTTCACATCAGGCAAAGATTTTCTACTTTTAGGCAGACAAAGCCGCGGCTGACGCGGTTTCCAGCCATTGAATGCCGCTATACAGGTGCGTAAGATTCCTTAACGGTATTTAAAAATAAGAAACATTTATGCAAGCCTCCATCTCAGAAACTCTTGATAAACAACATGAGCCAACGCCAGTGAACTCACGCAGTAAAGTCGTTATTGCTTCACTGGTTGGCACCGCCATCGAATTTTTCGATTTCTATATTTATGCCACCGCCGCGGTCATTGTCTTTCCGCATATCTTTTTTCCTCAGGGTGATGCCACTGTCGCCACGCTACAGTCACTGGCGACCTTCGCGATTGCGTTCGTTGCTCGCCCTATCGGCTCAGCGCTGTTTGGTCACTTCGGTGACCGTGTCGGTCGTAAAGCCACCCTGGTAGCCTCGCTGCTGACCATGGGGATCTCTACCGTGGTCATCGGTTTGTTACCCAGCTATCAGAGCATTGGCGTTCTGGCCCCGCTGCTGTTAGCACTGGCCCGCTTTGGTCAGGGCCTGGGACTCGGCGGCGAATGGGGCGGTGCGGCACTGCTGGCCACGGAAAATGCACCAGCCAAAAAGCGTGCGCTGTACGGTTCCTTCCCGCAGTTGGGTGCGCCCATTGGATTCTTTTTTGCCAACGGCACCTTCCTGCTGCTCTCCTGGTTGCTGGCCGACGAGCAGTTTATGCAGTGGGGCTGGCGCGTGCCTTTTGTGCTGTCTGCCGTGCTGGTCCTGATTGGCCTGTATGTGCGCGTGTCGCTACATGAAAGTCCGGTCTTTGCCAAAGTGCAGAAAGAGAAGAAGCAGGTGCGCGTGCCGATTGCCTCACTTCTGAGCAAACATCTGACGGCGACCATTCTGGGCACCTTCATCATGCTTGCCACCTACACGCTGTTTTACATCATGACAGTTTACTCAATGAGTTACGGCACCGCCGCCGCGCCTGCGGGGCTGGGCATCTCACGTAACAGCATGCTGTGGATGTTGATGATGGCGGTCATTGGCTTCGGCGTGATGGTCCCCATCGCGGGCCTGCTGGCTGACCGCTTTGGTCGCCGGAAAACCATGATCACCATTACGCTGATGATTATCGGTTTCTCATTCCTGTTCCCTGTGATGCTGGGTTCCGGCTCTCAGGCGCTGGTGATGGCCTTCCTGCTGCTGGGATTAAGCATCATGGGCCTGACATTTGGCCCGATGGGTGCGCTGCTGCCCGAGCTGTTCCCGACAGAAGTGCGCTATACCGGCGCGTCGTTCTCATACAACCTGTCGTCGATTCTGGGTGCCTCCGTTGCGCCATATATCGCAACCTGGCTGAATGTGCACTACGGCTTATATGCCGTCGGATTGTACCTGGCCTCTATGGCCTTCCTGACGCTGATCGCCCTGATTGCCTGTAAAGAAACCCGGCATCAAACGCTGTATGAAGTGTGATCTCAGGTCACGCTCATAAAAAAACCCGGCTCAGGTCGGGTTTTTTTATGCGTTTCCGCGGCGAAAGCGCGCTATTTCGACTTAAGCCAGGCCATAAAATCGTCGATAAAAACCCGGGTTTTTAGCGGCAGCAGACGGTTGGGTAAGGTGATGGCCCAGAGCGTCATCGGTGTTGTGTTTTCACTGTGCCAGTCCGGCAAAACACGACGCAGTGGACCATCAAGCAGATAGCCGTTTGCGATAAATCTACACACATTGCGCAGCCAGACTCTTCCCGAAGCGCATTTGGGGGAAAAGGCGGGGACTGACTGAATGCCGACCCGCAGCGCACGGCTGTCGCTTCTGTCGCCGTATGCTATGCCCTCAAACATCATCACGAGTATTTTGCTGGCAACCTTACGGCTGGCGTGTTCCTTATTCTTGCCGGGTGTCAGTATGTTGGTTACAGGAGCCTTTTACCGCCTGTTATCGTGTCGCCAGGCGCATGCTAAAACAAAAAGGCGCAGCCAGATGGCTGCGCCTTTTTGTCTTACATTTGCTGAAAACGGTGGCGGTGCGACTTAGCCTGCAACCGCGATGCGTTTCATATCGGTCATGTAACCACGCAGTTTGCGGCCAACCTGCTCGATAGGATGCTGACGAATGGCTTCATTAACGTCGCGCAGTTGGGCGTTATCCACCTGCGTGCCGTCAATAGCTTTACCCAGATCGCCCGGCTGCAGTGAGTCCATAAACTCTTTCAGCAGCGGCACCGCCGCAAAAGAGAACAGGTAGTTACCGTACTCAGCGGTATCAGAAATAACCACGTTCATTTCATACAGGCGTTTACGGGCAATGGTGTTCGCGATCAGCGGCAGCTCGTGCAGTGACTCGTAGTAAGCCGACTCTTCGATGATGCCAGCATCTACCATGGTTTCAAATGCCAGCTCAACGCCCGCTTTGACCATGGCAACCATGACAACGCCTTTGTCGTAGTATTCTTGCTCTTCGATTTTGCCGTCGAACTGAGGGGCGGTTTCGAACGCGGTTTTACCGGTCTCTTCGCGCCAGGTCAGCAGCTTCTTATCGTCATTCGCCCAGTCCGCCATCATGCCAGCAGAGAAATCGCCTGAGATGATGTCATCCATGTGCTTCTGGAACAGAGGAGCCATGATGGTTTTCAGCTGCTCAGACAGTGCGTAAGCACGCAGTTTCGCCGGATTAGACAGGCGATCCATCATCAGCGTAATGCCGCCAAATTTCAGGGATTCGGTGATGGTTTCCCAGCCAAACTGAATCAGTTTCTCGGTATACGCCGCATCGTGACCTTCAGCCACCAGCTTATCGAAGCACAGCAGAGAACCGGCCTGCAGCATGCCGCACAGAATGGTCTGCTCACCCATCAGGTCAGATTTCACTTCCGCAACGAAAGAGGATTCCAGCACGCCAGCGCGGTCGCCACCGGTGGCAGAAGCCCAGGCTTTAGCGATAGCCATACCTTCACCTTTCGGATCGTTTTCCGGGTGAACCGCGATCAGCGTCGGTACCCCGAAGCCACGCTTGTATTCTTCACGGACTTCGGTGCCCGGACACTTCGGCGCCACCATAACGACGGTGATATCTTTACGGATGGTTTCGCCCACTTCGACAATGTTGAAGCCGTGTGAATAGCCCAGCGCGGCACCGTCTTTCATCAGTGGCTGTACAGCCTGAACCACGGCGGAGTGCTGTTTGTCTGGCGTCAGGTTAACCACCAGGTCCGCCTGAGGAATCAGTTCTTCGTAAGTGCCCACTTTGAAACCGTTGTCGGTGGCTTTGCGATACGAGGCACGTTTTTCGGCGATGGCTTCTGCACGCAGGGCATAAGAAACATCCAGACCGGAATCGCGCATGTTCAGGCCCTGGTTCAGGCCCTGCGCACCACAGCCCACAATCACAATCTTTTTGCCTTTCAAGAAGCTGGCGCCATCCGCGAACTCGTCACGCCCCATAAAACGACATTTGCCCAGTTGCGCTAACTGGTTGCGCAGATTCAGTGTGTTGAAGTAATTAGCCATGGGTACTCCGGTTAAATGTTGTGTTTGCTTTTGTCTGTTGACGGCGTGAGATTCAGCGCCGCGAATGACCCCATCATATGACAGGATTTCTGTTGCTTAAATTGATATATTAACAACATTATATTGCAATAATCGCAATGCATTCCTGAGGTGGAACCTGTATGGATTTACGCGATCTCAAATTGTTTTTACATCTGGCAGAAAGTTGCCATTTTGGCCGCACCGCACGGGCCATGCACGTCAGTCCGTCCACGCTGTCACGCCAGATTCAGCGGCTGGAAGAGGATGTCGGCCACGCGTTGTTTCTGCGTGATAACCGCACCGTCACGCTCACCGAAGCGGGCGAAAGACTGAAGTTATTTGCACAACAAACCTTACTGCAGTATCAGCAATTGCGCCATGCCATGGATCTCAACGGTCCGTCACTCAGTGGTGAACTGCGCCTGTTTTGCTCGGTGACCGCCGCGTACAGCCATCTGCCGCCCATTCTGGATCGTTTCCGCGCCGAGCATCCTCAGGTGGAAATCAAACTGACTACCGGCGATGCGGCCGATGCGATTGAAATGGTCCAGTCGGGTAATGCCGATCTGGCGATTGCCGGTCGACCTGAATCGCTGCCTGCCAGCATTGATTTCACCACGCTGGGGCTGTTGCCGCTGGGGCTGATTGCACCTGCACTGCCCTGTCCGGTGCGCAGTCAGGCGACAGAAGAGGCACCGGACTGGTCACAGATTCCGTTTATCCTGCCCGAGCAGGGACCGGTCCGGCGGGCGATCGAGCTATGGTTCCGCCGTCATCGCATCGTTAACCCATTGATTTATGCGACCGTTGCCGGTCATGAAGCAATCGTGTCGATGGTAGCGCTGGGCTGTGGGATTGCGCTGCTGCCGGATGTGGTGCTGGAGAACAGCCCTGAGCCGGTACGAAACCGTGTGCTGCCGCTGGAAAGCGTGGCGTCCGTCGCACCGCTGGAGCTGGGTGTTTGTGTACAAAAAAAGCTGCTCGGAGAGCCGCTTATCAGTGCATTCTGGCACCAGCTATAGTTACTGGCCTGCCAGGAAGAAGCGGAATGCCGGGTTATGCGTTTCGTCGTGGAAATCGTAACCCAGGTCGGCAAGGTGCTCTTCAAAACGCGGTTCGTCGTTGCCAAGCTCGAAGGCCGTGAGGACCCGGCCGTAATCCGTGCCGTGGCTACGGTAATGGAACAGTGAGATATTCCAGTGCGTGCCCAGCGTTTGCAGAAACTTAAGCAATGCGCCGGGCGCTTCCGGAAACTCAAAGCTGAACAGGCGCTCACGCAGCGGCTTGGAAGGCCGTCCGCCCACCATGTAACGCACGTGCAGCTTCGCCATCTCATCGTCAGACAGATCCACCACCTGATAGCCGTTTTCCGTTAACTGGCTGATGATCTCTGCGCGCTCATCCATCCCGCGCGTCAGCCGCACGCCCACAAAAATGCAGGCTTTGTCGGTGTCGGCATAGCGATAGTTAAACTCGGTAATCGAGCGACCACCCAACGTCTGACAAAACTTCAGGAAGCTGCCCTGCTGTTCCGGGATCGTGACCGCGAGCAGAGCTTCGCGTTGTTCACCCAGCTCACAACGTTCAGAAACGTAGCGCAAACCATGGAAGTTAACGTTAGCCCCCGACAACACGTGCGCCAGGCGTTCGCCCTGAATATCGTGCTGCTGGACGTATTTCTTCATGCCCGCCAGCGCCAGCGCGCCTGAAGGTTCTGCCACGGCGCGCACATCTTCAAACAGATCTTTCATTGCCGCGCAGATCGCATCGCTGTCCACGGTGACGATGTCGTCGAGATATTCCTGACACAGGCGGAAAGTTTCGTTACCGATGCGCTTCACGGCCACACCTTCGGCGAACAAGCCCACGCGCGGTAAATCCACCGGCTCACCAGCCTCCAGCGCCGCTTTCAGGCAGGCCGAGTCTTCTGACTCGACAGCGATCACTTTGATTTGCGGCATCAGCTGCTTGATGAGCACCGCCACGCCCGCGGCCAGACCGCCGCCGCCCACCGGAACAAAAACCCGATCGAGATGTGCGTCCTGCTGCAGCAGTTCCATCGCCAGCGTGCCTTGTCCGGCGATGACCGCCGGATGGTCAAACGGTGGCACAAAGGTGTAACCCTGCTGCGTCGCCAGTTCAATGGCTTTGGCTTTCGCCTCGTCAAAGTTGGCACCATACAGGAAGGCTTCACCGCCAAATGCACGCACCGCATCCACCTTGATGTCCGCTGTCGCCAGCGGCATGACGATCAGCGACTTGATGCCCAGCTTCGTCGCCGATAACGCAACGCCCTGGGCGTGGTTACCGGCCGACGCGGTGACAACACCGCGTGCTTTCTGCTCTTCATCAAGGCCGGCAATCATCGCGTAGGCACCGCGCAGTTTAAAACTGTGCACCGGCTGGCGATCTTCTCGCTTCACCAGAATGGTATTGCCCAGACGTGCAGAGATTTTTTCCATCTTCTGCAGTGGGGTAACCTGTGCCACTTCGTATACCGGTGAACGTAACACCGCACGCAGATACTCGGCACCGCAGGGCGCCTCGGGTAGCGGTTGAGCCTCAGCCATCTTAGCCTCCCAGCTTACTCTTATCGCGCACAGCACCTTTATCGGCGCTGGTCGCAAGCGATGCATAGGCGCGCAGGGCAAACGACACGTCGCGCTGACGGTTCATCGGCGTGTAAGCTGCGTCGCCACGGGCTTCCTGCTCTTCACGGCGGGCATGCAGTTCATTATCCGGTACGGCCAGTCTGATACCGCGGTTTGGGATATCGATATCGATGATATCGCCATCTTTCACCAGCGCGATGGTGCCGCCGTTAGCGGCTTCAGGTGAGGCGTGACCAATTGACAGGCCAGAGGTGCCGCCAGAGAAGCGACCGTCGGTGATCAGGGCACAACTTTTACCCAGCCCCATCGACTTCAAGTAAGTGGTGGGATACAGCATTTCCTGCATGCCCGGCCCACCTTTTGGCCCTTCGTAACGGATCACAACCACGTCACCCGCTACCACTTTGCCACCGAGGATAGCTTCCACAGCGTCATCCTGGCTTTCATAAACTTTGGCCGGGCCGCTGAACGTCAGAATCTCTTTATCGACGCCCGCGGTTTTTACGATACAGCCATCTTCGGCAATGTTGCCGTAGAGCACGGCCAGACCACCATCCTGGGAATAGGCATGTTCGCGCGTACGGATACAGCCTTCAGCGCGGTCATCATCCAGCGTGTCCCAACGGCAACTTTGCGAAAACGCCTGAGTCGTTCGAATACCGGCTGGACCCGCACGGAACATGTCCTTCACCGCCTGATCCTGAGTCAGCATGATGTCGTACTGATCGAGCGTTTCACGCAGGCTCTGCTGCAGAATGTTACGAGCGCTGGTGTCAATCAGCCCGGCACGATCCAGCTCGCCGAGAATACCGATGACGCCACCCGCACGGTGCACATCTTCCATGTGATATTTCGGCGTGCTCGGTGCCACTTTGCACAACTGGGGAACTTTGCGTGACAGGCGATCGATATCAGAGATGTTAAAGTCCACCTCACCTTCCTGCGCGGCGGCCAGCAGGTGCAGAACGGTATTTGTAGAGCCGCCCATGGCGATATCCAGCGTCATGGCATTTTCAAACGCGGCTTTGGTGGCGATGTTGCGCGGCAGCATATTCACATCATCCTGCTCGTAATAGCGTTTGGTCAGGCTGACGATGCGCTTACCGGCGTTAATGAACAGCGCTTTACGGTCGGCATGGGTGGCCAACAGTGAACCGTTACCCGGTTGTGACAGGCCGAGGGCTTCGGTCAGGCAATTCATTGAGTTTGCGGTGAACATGCCCGAGCAGGAGCCGCAGGTTGGACAGGCGGAGCGTTCAATCTGCTCGCTGTCAGCATCGCTGACGTTCGGGTTAGCCCCCTGGATCATGGCATCCACCAGATCCAGCTTGATGATCTGATCGGACAGTTTGGTTTTACCGGCTTCCATTGGGCCGCCGGAAACAAAGATCACCGGAATATTCAGGCGCAGCGCGGCCATCAACATGCCGGGGGTGATTTTGTCGCAGTTTGAAATGCAGACCATGGCATCAGCACAGTGCGCGTTCACCATGTACTCGACAGAGTCGGCAATCAGCTCACGTGAAGGCAGAGAATACAGCATGCCGCCATGGCCCATGGCAATACCGTCGTCCACCGCGATCGTGTTGAACTCTTTGGCCACGCCACCTGCCGCTTCGATTTGCTCGGCAACCAGCTTACCCAGGTCACGCAGGTGTACGTGGCCCGGCACAAACTGGGTGAATGAGTTAACGACGGCGATAATCGGTTTGCCGAAATCATCGTCGGTCATTCCTGTTGCGCGCCAGAGGGCACGGGCACCAGCCATGTTGCGGCCGTGGGTGGTGGTAGCGGAACGGTACTTAGGCATGCTCTTTACTCCAGTCAAAATAAGATCGCGGACATCCAGCGACATCCGCGCAAGGTCTGGTTATGCGTTAACCGGGTCCAGCCAGCCCCATTTGTCTTCGGTCTCGCCGGTAAACAGGCCAAAGAATGCCTGCTGAATGCGTTTGGTGACGGGCCCACATTTGCCTTCGCCAACCTGAATGCGATCCACGCTGCGTACCGGGGTGATTTCTGCCGCCGTGCCGGACATAAAGACTTCGTCAGCCAGGTACAGAGATTCACGAGACAGTGCCTGTTCACGCACTTCGATGCCCATATTACGCGCCAGCGTGATGATGGCATCGCGGGTGATGCCCGGCAGTGCAGAGGAGGTAAACGGCGGGGTAAACAGCACGCCATCTTTCACTTCAAACAGATTTTCGCCTGCGCCTTCTGAAATCAGGCCATTGGTATCCAGCGCAATGCCTTCCTGATAGCCATGGCGGCGCGCCTCACTGCCCACCAGCAGGGAAGACAGATAGTTGCCGCCCGCTTTTGCTGCAGTTGGCAATGTGTTTGGCGCAACGCGGTTCCATGAAGACACCATGGCATCAATGCCGTTTTCCAGCGCTTCAGCGCCCAGGTAAGCGCCCCACGGGAACGCTGCAACAATCACATCCGTGGTGAAGCCATCCGGCGGGTTCACGCCCAGACCGACATCGCCCACGAAAGCCAGCGGACGGATGTAGGCGCTTTTCAGGTTGTTCACGCGAATCACTTCACGGCAGGCTTCCATCAGTTCATCAACGCTGTGCCTGATCGGGAAACGGTAAATTTTGGCGGAATCGTGCAGACGCTGCATGTGCTCGCGGTGACGGAAGACGACCGGGCCTTTGTGTGAGTCGTAGCAGCGCACGCCTTCAAATACCGAGGTGCCGTAATGCAGAGCGTGAGACATCACGCTGACTTTCGCCTCTTCCCACTTAACCATTTCGCCGTTGAACCAAATGAAATCTGCTTTCTTGGTGCTCATTATTATTTCCTTTCGCGACTACGCGCGGATTTGTTGTGATGTCTGTTGTTGAATCTGGACGCAGGCGACATCCATCAGTTTGCTTAACTGGGAAGACAGTAAATCGACAGAGCGCTGGCTGGCAACGGTCATTTCGATATTAATGTTTTCGGCGTTAGCCACAGTCGCCATGTTCATTGAACACACCTGAAAGCCACGATGGCGTACTACACGTAAAATGCGTTCCAATATTTCAGGTCGAAAGCGCGCTTCGATAGACAATTGATGCTGGTTCATACGGTTTTCTCCATCATGTTGGCGTTGCTGGCACCGGGCGGTACCAATGGCCAGACGTTTTCATGCTCATCAATTGACACGTGCAGGAAATAAGGACCTTCACTGTTCAGCAGAGCATCGATTGCGGCGTCGACCTGATCTTTACGGGTGATTCGCTGGCCCGGGATATCAAATGCGCTGGCCAGCGTGAGGAAGTCGGGGTTGTCGGTCAGGATGGTTTCACTGTAGCGACCGTCAAAAAACAGCTGCTGCCACTGGCGAACCATGCCCAGACGCTGGTTATCCAGCAGCAGAATTTTCACAGGCAATTTGCCACGCTTAATGGTGCCCAGTTCCTGAATATTCATCATGATAGAGCCGTCGCCCGAGACACAGATGACGGTATCGTGAGGGCGCGCAACCTGTGCGCCGATTGCCGCAGGCAGGCCAAAGCCCATGGTGCCTAAGCCACTGGAGGTGATAAAATCTTCAGGCGCGTCACAGGCTATATGCTGGGCCGCCCACATCTGATGCTGACCTACGTCGGTGGTAACAACAGTGTTTGCCGGTTTGCGATCGGACAATTGTTTCAGTAATAACGGCGCATAGATGGCTTCACCGGGATGATCGTAGCGCCACGCATGCTGTGCTTTCAGCGCCATGACTTCGTCGCGCCACGCCTGAATCTGTAAAGGCTGGCTCAGGGCCGGCAGGACATGGTTGAGATCGCCTTGCAGCGACACATGTGCACGGCGCAGCTTATTCAGTTCTGCAGGGTCCACATCCAGATGGATCACGCTGGCCAGCGGGGCGAAGGTGTCCAGTTTACCGGTGACGCGGTCGTCAAAACGGGCACCCACCGCGATTAACAGGTCGCAGGACTGGACGGCCAGATTAGCGGCCTTAGTGCCGTGCATGCCCAGCATGCCCAGATAACATTCGCTGTCGGCATCCACACTTCCCAGGCCCTTCAGCGTGGCAACAGCGGGAATGCCGGTTTCCTGCATCAACGCGCGCAGTGCCGGCACCGCTTGCGCCATGCCGACGCCACCGCCGACATACAGCATAGGTTTTTTGGCCTGCGCCATCATTGCCCGCGCGTCAATAATTGCCTGATGCGGCATCGACATCGCTTCTTCCACCGGCATCAACTGCGGTGAAGGTTCCCCTTTTGCCAGCTGAATATCCTTTGGGATATCGACTAATACCGGCCCGGGGCGACCCGACTGCGCAATGGCGAACGCCTCGGCCATCACGGAAGGCAAATCATCCAGCGATTCAACCATGAAGCTGTGTTTGGTGCAGGCTAACGACAGACCGAGAACATCGATTTCCTGAAAGGCATCCGTACCGATGAAGGCAGAAGCGACCTGACCGGTCAACGCGACAACCGGCACGGAGTCCATCATGGCATCAGCCAGGCCGGTGATCAGATTTGTTGCACCGGGGCCCGAAGTGGCAATGCAGACACCGGTTTTACCGGTTGAACGGGCATAGCCGATTGCGGCCATCACCGCGCCCTGCTCGTGACGGCACAACAGGTGTTCGACGCCGCCGTCGTATAGCGCATCGTACACTGGCATGATGGCGCCGCCAGGGTAACCAAATACGGTATCAACGCCTTGTGCGCGTAAAGCCTGAACTACCCATTGTGCACCTGTCATCGTTATTCTCCTGTCGCCTGAGGGGAACAACAGAATTTTATGCTACTGTTCATTGTTTGTTCCTTGCAGATTTACTGAATTTTGCCAGGTCAAAAAAAACCCCCCGGACCTTTCGGTGCGGGGGGTTTTTTAGAGTTCTGGCTTGATTTTTAAGCCTTTCTTGCTCCAAGCGTTGCCCCGCACAGTGGGTTAATAATCACCACCACGCTAATCACGACAAGGCTAATCACTAGTAGAAGGGCTTTCATAACGTATTCGATTCTTTAACTCGTTCGAAGTAATGCCTACAGAGTTATCATAGTTAGTAGGCTAATTACAATATTTTTTATCAGGTTTTTTATTGCGGCCCATTGCGTTCTTTCGTTATCAATTTGTAATTAAAAGATTATTTTATTGAGCCCCGACTTTGACAAAAAAACCATGCCGATGCGGTTATACCGCGTTCAAAGTCCGGTTCCACAAAAAAAGCGTGCGGATGTATAGTGCGCAAAAAAATCACGGCGCAGCTTACATTTTGTCCTTTTGGCCCTCGCCGTCATTGAAGCGCCAGGGCAGACTTGCCGCATTTGGGAGCGGCCATGTCTTTGTCAAAAGTTCTGACACGTGCAGCCATCGGGGTTGATGCGCCGCTGGTGACTATTGAAGTCCATATCAGCAACGGATTGCCTGCCCTGACATTGGTGGGCTTACCGGAAACTACCGTCAAGGAGGCACGCGAACGTGTCCGTAGCGCCATCATTAACAGCGGCTTTGACTTCCCTGCCCGGCGAATCACCATCAATCTGGGCCCGGCCGATCTGCCTAAGGAAGGCGGGCGCTACGATTTGCCCATGGCTGTCGCCATTCTGGTCGCGTCTGAACAGCTCCCTGCAGAGAAGCTGGGCGGATATGAGTTTCTGGGCGAGCTGGCGCTAAACGGCGCTCTGTGTGGTGTACAGGCCGCCATTCCGGCTGCCCTTGCGGCGATTAAAGCTGGCAGGCAGTTGATTCTCTCAGCAGAAAACCAGACTGATGTGGGTTTAATCCGTAAAGGCTCAACGCTGGTAGCCGCCCATTTGATCGACGTTTGTGCTTTCTTACACAACAGGGGTGAACTCACGATTGCCACCGCCCACGCCGATAACACCGACGAAATCACAGACGATCTTCGCGATATTGTCGGGCAGGAACAAGGACGCCGTGCCCTGGAGATCACGGCGGCCGGTGGACATAACCTGATGCTGATCGGACCGCCAGGCACAGGCAAAACCATGCTTGCCACTCGTTTACCGGGCATCATGCCGCCATTAAGCGATCAGGAGGCCTTAGAATGCGCAGCGATAGCCAGCCTGAGTAATGCGGGCCCAGTGCATCATTCATGGCGTAAAAGGCCGTTCAGGGCCCCTCATCATAGTGCTTCACTGTATGCGCTCATTGGCGGTGGCGCATTGCCCCGTCCCGGCGAGATCTCGCTGGCCCATAATGGAGTGCTTTTTTTAGATGAATTGCCTGAATTCCAGCGCAGCGTTCTGGATGCATTGCGCGAACCCATTGAGTCCGGTGAAGTCGCGATTTCGCGAGCCAGGGCTAAGGTGGTTTACCCTGCACGCTTTCAGTTAGTCGCTGCGATGAATCCCAGTCCGACAGGACACTATCAGGGACAGCATAACCGCACCTCGCCGCAGCAGATTTTACGCTATCTCAGCAAACTTTCCGGCCCCTTCCTTGATCGCTTTGATCTGTCGCTGGAGGTGCCATTGCTACCGCCGGGACTGTTAGGCCAGCAACAGCAGACGGGAGAAAGTTCTGTGGCGGTACGCGAGCGCGTGCTTGTTGCCCGGCAAAGACAGATAGCGCGTTCAGGAAAAATCAACGCTCATTTAGCTAATGCGGAGGTATTACGGTGGTGTGCGCTTTGTTCTGCGGATGCGAAGTGGCTGGAGTCTGTTTTAAATCAGTTGGGCTTATCAGTACGAGCGTGGCAGCGGATCCTGAAAGTGGCGCGCACGGTGGCCGATTTGGCCGGTGAAGAGACGATCAGCCGTTATCATTTGCAGGAAGCCGTCAGTTACCGAAGCATTGACCGCCTCATGACCTATCTTCATAACAACCTGCAGTAAAAAGGGGCTTTCGCCCTGACGAATCCCCACAAAAATGAGACAGACATAGCAAGATGTGATCTACTGATTCTTCCACAAATTCAATGGGATCACCGCTATGCCTGCCCGTAAAGTATGTCAGAATTTTTTTCAGGATGCTCT
>NZ_VZPF01000017.1 GCF_008801695.1 Pantoea stewartii subsp. stewartii | reverse complement strand
AATGGAGGCGAAGCGCCTCAAGGAGCCATGTCCGGTGTTTCACGCGATAGTGTCCATTAAAAAATGATGGACACTATTTTCCCGGAACCGGAGCCCGCTGCACAGACGGTTTAAATGTGACGCTTACCCTTCCAGCGTCTGCCAGTGGCGAATACAGTCGGGACGTTGTGTCATCGTGGTTGGCTCCCTGTTGAGATTTCAGTCTGGCAGAGGGAGCGGGATGACTCAAGCACGGCATCGCGAACAGCAGAAAGAAAAAAGGCCGGGTTACCCCGGCCTTTTTACAGAACAACAAGACTTATTTAGCGCCAGGACGCAGCGCCGGGAACAGGATCACGTCACGGATGGTATGGCTGTTGGTAAACAGCATCACCATCCGGTCGATACCAATGCCTAAACCTGCCGTTGGCGGTAAGCCGTGTTCCAGTGCGGTAACGTAGTCTTCGTCATAGAACATGGCTTCATCATCGCCCGCGTCTTTGGCATTAACCTGCTGCAGGAAGCGATCAGCCTGATCCTGCGCATCGTTAAGCTCAGAGAAGCCGTTGCCGATTTCACGTCTGCCGATAAAGAACTCGAAACGGTCGGTGATTTCCGGGTTTTCATCGTTACGACGAGCCAGCGGAGAAACTTCCGCCGGGTATTCGGTAATGAAGGTAGGCTGAATCAGGTGCGCTTCTGCGGTTTCCTCAAAAATCTCGGTCACCACGCGGCCTAAGCCCCAGCTTTTCTCGACTTTGATGCCGATGGCCTGGGCGACTGCCACGGCTTTATCGAAATCGTCAAGATCGGCCAGATCGGTTTCCGGACGGTATTTTTTGATGGCTTCACGCATGGTGAGCTTTTCAAACGGCTTGCCGAAATCGAATTTCTGCTCACCGTAAGGCACGACGGTGCTGCCCAACACATCCTGCGCCAGCGTGCGGAACAGGCTTTCGGTCAGTTCGATCAGATCCTTATAATCCGCATACGCCATATAGAGTTCCATCATGGTGAACTCTGGATTATGACGTGGCGAAATCCCTTCGTTACGGAAGTTACGGTTGATCTCAAACACGCGGTCAAAACCGCCCACAACCAGACGTTTCAGATACAGCTCTGGCGCAATACGCAGGTACATATCGATATCCAGCGCATTATGATGCGTGATAAACGGACGCGCTGATGCGCCACCCGGGATCACCTGCATCATTGGCGTTTCCACTTCCATAAAGTCGCGAGCGACCATGAACTGACGAATACCGGCCATAATCTGAGAGCGAATTTTGAAGGTGTTGCGTGATTCATCGTTGGCGATGAGATCAAGATAACGCTGACGATAACGTGTTTCCTGATCGGCCAGGCCGTGAAACTTATCAGGCAACGGACGCAGCGCTTTGGTCAGTAAACGCAGTTCTGAACAGTGAACAGACAGCTCGCCGGTTTTAGTTTTGAACAACTTACCGCGTGCGCCGAGGATATCGCCCAGATCCCACTTTTTGAACTGCTCGTTATAGATGCCTTCAGGCAGATCGTCACGTGCTACGTACAGCTGAATGCGGCCGCCAACGTCCTGCAGGGTGATGAAAGACGCTTTGCCCATAATACGGCGCGTCATCATACGGCCCGCCACGCTGACCTCAATGCCTAAGTCTTCCAGCTCTTCGTTACTCTTCTCGTCATAGCTGGCGTGCAGCCGATCGGAGGTGGTATCACGACGAAAATCGTTAGGAAACGCCACGCCGTTTTCACGCAGCACGCTCAGTTTCTCGCGACGCGTTTTCAGTTCGTTATTTAACTCAAGTGCGACGTCAGCGCTCTGCGGTTGTTGTTCAGACATGTCGGTTCCTTATAGCCCTGCTTTTAAACTTGCTTCAATGAAACGATCCAGATCGCCATCCAGAACCGCCTGCGTATTACGCGTTTCCACGCCGGTACGCAGATCTTTAATTCGTGAGTCGTCCAGAACGTAAGAACGGATCTGGCTTCCCCAGCCGATATCCGACTTATTGTCTTCCAGCGCCTGCTTCTCGGCATTTTTTTTCTGCATCTCAAGCTCATACAGCTTCGCCTTCATCTGCTTCATCGCCTGATCTTTGTTTTTGTGCTGAGAGCGGTCATTTTGACACTGCGTGACCGTACCGGTCGGAATATGGGTGATACGCACCGCAGATTCCGTCCGGTTAACGTGCTGACCACCGGCACCGGAGGCACGGTAAACGTCAATGCGCAGGTCTGCCGGGTTAATGTCGATATCGATATCGTCATCGACTTCCGGGTAGATAAACGCGGAGCTGAATGAGGTATGGCGGCGACCACCGGAGTCAAACGGACTCTTACGAACAAGGCGATGAACGCCTGTCTCGGTGCGTAACCAGCCAAACGCATAATCGCCCGACACGCGAATGGTTACCGATTTAATGCCCGCCACTTCGCCTTCGGACTCTTCAATAATCTCGGTTTTGAAGCCTTTCGCTTCAGCCCAACGCAGATACATACGCATCAGCATGCTGGCCCAGTCCTGCGCCTCGGTGCCGCCGGAGCCAGCCTGCAAGTCGATATAACAGTCTGCGCTGTCGTACTCACCCGAGAACATACGGCGGAATTCGAGTTCACCCAGTTTAACGTCCAGCGCGTCCAGTTCTTCGACCGCTTCGTTAAAGGTTTCTTCGTCATCGGCTTCCACAGCCAGATCAAGCAGGCCCTGTACGTCTTCCAGCCCCTGCGTCATCTGATCCAGCGTATTCACGATTGCTTCGAGAGAGGAGCGCTCTTTACCCAACGCCTGGGCGCGTTCAGGTTCGTTCCAGACGTCAGACTGTTCGAGTTCTGCGTTTACTTCTTCAAGGCGTTCTTTCTTGGCATCGTAGTCAAAGATACCCCCGAAGAACGTCGCTGCGCTCGGTGAGGTCCTGAATACGGTATTTGACCGGATTAATTTCAAACATGTGTTTAGCGTCTTTTTAACGTTTGATGGAATAAGAAATGTAACCTGCGAGTTTACCCGAAACCGGCGACAGTTTGTAGCGTTGAGAAAATGCGCAGGGTGTAAACGTTTGGGACAGGCTGTGCTGAAAGGGAGGGAGGCAACGTCAGAAAGGCCTGGCGGACGGACTCCCGTCCGTCCACCTTCATCCGTTAACTGAGCGGCCAGAGATGTTCAATAATCAACTGCACTGAGCGGTTACCGCGATATTCATTGATATCCAGCCGGTACGCCAGTTCAACCTCGCGAACGCTGCTGTCAGGCCACAGCGTGGTATCTACGTTAAACGCGATGCCGTCGATCAGTGGCCCGCCGCCCAGTGGCTCCACCATGACTTTCAGATGACGTTCCCCCACCAGCCGCTGCTGCAACAGCCGGAATTTGCCGTCAAACGCAGGCTCCGGAAAGGCCTGTCCCCAGGGACCGGCATCGCGCAGCATTTCGGCGGTCTCCAGAGAAAACTCAGCGGGTTGTAACGCGCCATCAGACCACATCACCCCTTGCAGCGCTTCGCCAGCCAGCCAGTCGCCGACCAGTTCAGCGAACCGCTGACGAAACTCCTCGTAGCGCGCCTCCTCCAGCGACAGCCCGGCCGCCATGGCGTGACCACCAAACTTCTGCATCAGCCCGGGGTGGAGCGTATCAAGCCGTTCCAGGGCATCCCGCAGGTGCAGGCCCGCAATCGAACGTCCCGAGCCTTTCAGCATGCCGTCGCCCGCAGGCGCAAAGGCGATGACCGGACGGTGAAAACGCTCTTTGAGCCGGGAAGCCAGAATACCTACCACGCCCTGATGCCATTCGGGATGATAAAAGGCCAGCCCCAGCGGCAAATCGGTTTGCTCACGCTCCAGCGTCTGACAGAGCGCCAGCGCCTCGCTTTGCATGCCCTGTTCAATCTCTTTGCGCATCTGGTTGAGCGCATCCAGCTCGCTGGCTAGCATACGCGACTGGCTGAGATCGTCCGTCAGTAACAGCGCGACGCCGACCGACATATCGTCGAGCCTCCCGGCCGCATTCAGCCGCGGTCCCAGCGCAAACCCCAGGTCGCTGGCGGCCAGCTGGCGCGCATCGCGATTGGCGATTTCCAGTAGCGCCTTGATGCCCGGTCGGCATTTACCGGCACGAATGCGGCTCAGGCCCTGCCAGACCAAAATACGGTTATTTGCATCCAGCGGCACGACATCCGCAACCGTGCCCAGCGCCACCAGATCGAGCAGGTCAGCCAGGTTAGGTTCTGCCCGCGTGACGCCAAACCAGCCCTGGGTTCGCAGATGGGCACGCAGCGCCATCATCAGGTAAAAGGCCACACCAACGCCTGCCAGCGCACGCGACGGGAAAGTGCAATCAGGCAGGTTTGGGTTAACGATAGCGTCCGCGTCAGGCAGCGTTTCGCCGGGTAAATGGTGGTCGGTCATCAGCACCGCAATCCCGTGCGCATGCGCGACGGCGACGCCAGCATGAGAGGAAATACCGTTATCGACAGTGAGGAGCATCTCCGCGCCGCGCGCTTTCGCCTGTTCGACAACCTCAGGACTGAGGCCGTATCCATCCTCAAACCGGTTAGGTACCAGATACTGAACATTGCTGCATCCCATGCTGCGCAGAGCCAGCACGGTAAGCGCGGTACTGGTGGCACCGTCAGCATCAAAATCGCCGACGACCATAATACAGCGTCCATCCAGCAGCGCTTCATGCAGCAAGGCGACGGCCTTATCAATACCGCTCAGCGCACTAAACGGCAGCAGGTTTTTCGCGCCTCTTTCAAGCTGAGCGGCATCACTGACGCCGCGTTGCAAATAAAGCCGACGCAGAAGCGGCGGCAAATCAGCAGGGAGCCCGGGCAAATCCGGTACCGCCTCACGACGACGTAATTCGACTTCGTGCTTTACCACGCCTTAACCACCACGCTTTTGATTATCCAGTACCTGTTTGAGTTCCTGAGGGCTTTGGTAGCCCGGGATCATCATTCCGCTATCGGTCAGAATGGCGGGCGTGCCCTGAATGCCGAACAGAATGCCGAGTTTATACTGCTGACCAATGTCAGTTTTGCATGACGCAGGCGCCTCCATCTTCGGCGCATCACCTTTCATCGCGTCATCGAAGGCTTTGTTACGATCGGCGCTGCACCAGACCGCTTTCATGGCGCTGGCGACATTACCGTTCATCCCTTCGCGTGGGAAAGCAAGATAACGAACCGTGATGCCCAGCGCATTGTAATCGGCCATCTGCTCGTGCAGCTTGTGACAATAGCCACAGGTAATGTCCGTGAACACCGTGACCACATGCTGCTCTTTTGCCGCTTTATAGATGATCATCTCCGGAACCAGCGCGTCGACCTTTTTATCCAGCAGCGTATTGGTCACGTTCACCGGTTGCGTGCCGCTGACATCATAAAGGGGACCCTGGATCATGTGTTTACCATCATCGGTCACATACAGGACGCCGCTTTCGCTGAGCACGGTTTTGAAGCCTGGCAGCGGAGACGGCTGAATCTCGGTCTGGTGTAAACCCAGTTTTTTCAGGGAAAGCTGAATAGCGCTGTCATCAGCGTGGGTTAAACCGGAAAAGGCGCTGACCAGCAGCGCCAGCGTGGCAACATGTTTGTTCATTGTTTTCCTTATATCCGTCGGTCATGCACGCGGATGATGCTGTTGATGTAACAGTCGCAGACGTTCCGTGGCGACGTGAGTATAAATCTGGGTCGTGGAGAGATCGCTGTGTCCCAGTAACATCTGTACGACACGCAAGTCTGCTCCGTGGTTCAGCAAATGTGTGGCAAAGGCGTGGCGCAGCACATGGGGCGACAGCTTTTCGCTGTCAATGCCTGCCAGCGTGGCGTAGTGCTTGATTCGGTGCCAGAACGTCTGCCGCGTCATTTGCTGCGCGCGGCTACTGGGGAAGAACACATCCAGCGTTTGCCCGTTGAGCAACCACGGACGACCATGTTCCATATAATATTCCAGCCAGTAAACCGCCTCTTCACCTAATGGCACCAGGCGCTCTTTATTGCCCTTACCGATCACCCGCACCACGCCCTGACGCAGGCTGACGTCGTTCAGGGTTAATCCCACCAGCTCCGAAACACGCAGCCCGGTGGCATACAATAATTCCAGCATGGCTTTATCGCGCAGTTCCAGCGGCACGTTGACATCCGGAGCCTGCAGTAAACGCTCGACCTGTGCCTCGCTCAGATCTTTGGGCAGCCGTTGGGGCAGCTTTGGCGCGGCCAGTTGGGCGCTGGGATCGTCCTCACGGATCTTTTCACGGTACAGGTACTGAAACAGGCGGCGCATAGCGCTGAGCAGACGCGCTGAGCTGGTGGCCTTATAGCCGCCTTCCAGTCGCTCTGCGAGAAACTGTTGCAGATCCTGCGGGCTTAATGACACCAGCGTCAGGCCGTGATGCGCCAGCCAGCCGGTGAGCGTTTGCAGATCCTGTCGATAGGAGGACAAGGTATTTTGCGCCAGATTGCGCTCAATCCACAGCGCGTCAAGAAACTGTTCTGTCAGTTCGCTGTCTTGCACGTTTTCCCCGCCGTTCAGTCTGAAATCGTGCTCATTATGCCTGATTCACCCCTGCTTCTGATACAATTACGCCAAAGTCTGGATTAACAGAGCACTATCTGCATGAAAATTGGTCTTTTTTACGGTTCCAGTACCTGCTACACCGAAATCGTAGCGGAGAAGATTCGGGATTTTATTGGCGACGAGTTAGTGACGTTGCACAACGTGAAAGATGACGATCCGCGTCTGATGGAAGAGTACGACCTGCTGATTTTGGGCATTCCGACCTGGGACTTCGGCGAGCTACAGGAAGACTGGGAGGCCATCTGGCCGCAGTTGCCCACCCTCAATCTGCATAACAAGATAGTGGCGCTTTACGGCATGGGCGACCAGATTGGCTATGGTGAATGGTTTCTCGACGCGCTGGGTATGCTGCACGACCTGCTGCAACCCATGGGCGTGCAGTTTGTCGGCTACTGGCCGCTGGATGGCTATGAATTTACCAGCCCCAAACCGCTTAGCGCGGATGGCAAACAGTTTGTGGGGCTGGCGCTGGATGACGTCAATCAGTTTGACGTGACGGATGAGCGCGTTGAGCAGTGGTGCGAGCAGATTCTGACGGAAACGGCCGAACGACTTTAGGCTGTCGGTGTTAACGCGCGCGTTGTCTGTCGCGAAAACAGCAGGCGCGTAAGGCGCGCCATTCAGCAGGCTGCATATTATCCTGCATGAGCCAAAACCGCGTTATCCTGCCCTGACGGTTCTTCATGACCAGCAACACCGCGCCAGGTAACCAGTAAAGCGGTTGCTGCGTTTGCCAGTGTTCATCCTGCCAGTGCCAGTCACGGGCACTGTCGCGTCGTAGCGCTCCACAGCGCAGACACAAGCGCCTGTCCTGCCGCCATCCTTCCCACACGATGAGGGCGAACAGCACCGGCTTTATCACCCACTCTGCCGCAGACAAGGGCATCAGCCCGACGCCGGCTAGCATTACCACCAGCGTCAGGGCAAGGATTGTGCGCGCCTGCAACGAGGGATGAAGGTTACATTGCCACCGGGCCGCGTTCACGATTACGCTGCTGAATAAGCTTCACCATGCGTTTCAGCTCGGGATCGGCTGGCTCGCCGTGGTTCATCATCCAGTTGAAAAGGTCCGGATCGTCACTTTTCAGCAGGGCAATGAAAACCTGCTTGTCGGTATCGTTTAACGTGTCATATTCGTACTTGAAGAACGGCATAATAGCGACATCCAGTTCCAGCATGCCACGACGGCAGGCCCATTGAACGCGCGATTTATCATGAATATCCATGCATCAGTTTTCCTGTTTCACATCGTGGCGACTAGTGTAACCTGGATTGACAGCGGCTGCAGGCTCCAGACTTCGTCATGTGCACAACGCCGCAGGATGACGCTTTTGCTGGCGTTCATCACGCGTTTTGTGCGCCCTGTTCAGTAAACAGGTTGCAATGCCAGTCTGCTCTTTTACCATTGAAGATATTGTTCCGGATGAACCTTCATACTCAGGATTTATCAATGCCAACATTTACGCTTCCCCCACGTCAACCTGCGGCCTCATCGCGTCTGCCGCTCACGTTAATGTCTCTGGATACCTGGGCTCTGGTGTCTGTAGTGGGCCCTGACAGTACGTCCTATTTGCAGGGTCAGTTGACGCTGGATGTCGCCGCGCTGGATGCCGCCCATCATCTGCCCGCCGCCCACTGCGATGCGAAAGGCAAAATGTGGAGCAATCTGCGTCTGTTTCACCGCGGCGAAGGCTATGCCTATTTAGTGCGCCGGGCACTGCGTGATACCCAGTTGCCGGAGCTAAAAAAATACGCCGTATTCTCTAAAGTGACGCTGGCCGCCGATGACGATGTGGTGCTACTGGGCGTTGCCGGTTTCCAGGCTCGGGCTGCGCTGGCTGACCGGTTTGAAGTCCTTCCTGACAGTATTACTCCCGTGGTGCAACAGGGCGAAACCACCCTGCTGTGGTTTGCCCAGCCCGCAGAGCGCTTTTTACTGGTCACCTCGCTTGCTGAGGCAGAAGCACTGAAACAGAAGCTGGCCGAGGATGCTCAGTTAACAGACAGCACACAGTGGCTGGCCCTGGACATTGAAGCCGGTATTCCGGTGATTGAACCTGCGACCAGCGCGCAGTTTATTCCCCAGGCGACTAATTTGCAGGCACTGGACGCGATCAGCTTCAAAAAAGGCTGCTACACCGGGCAGGAGATGGTGGCCCGCGCGAAATACCGTGGCGCCAATAAGCGCGCCCTGTACTGGCTGTCAGGCCAGGTCAGCCATCTGCCTGCCGCAAACGACTCGCTGGAATTACAGATGGGTGAACGCTGGCGTCGCACAGGAACCGTTCTCGCCGCCGTGCAGCTTGATGATGGCGTGACCTGGGTGCAGGTCGTGATGAATAACGATCTGGAGCCAGACAGCGTATTGCGCGTCGAAGGGGATGAAGGAGGCAAACTCACTATTCAGCCTTTGCCTTATTCGCTGGACGAAAACTGAGTGTCGGGGCGGGAACCTCTCCCGCCCTGTTTCTACATGACGTAGAAATAGATGGCGCAGAAATGACAGATGCAGCCGCCTAACACAAAACCGTGCCAGATGGCGTGATTAAACGGCACGCGGCGCGCCACATAAAAGATCACCCCCAGGGAATAGATGATGCCTCCCAGCGCCAACAGCCAGATCCCCCCCGGCGACAGTTTCATCGCCAGTTGATAGACCACCACCAGCGACAGCCATCCCATACAAAGATACGTGACCAGTGACAGCACCTTATAGCGTTCGGCGATCGTCAGTTTAAACAGAATGCCCAGCAGCGCCAGTCCCCAGATGACCGCCATTAATGCGTGAGCCAGCGGTGACTGCAGCCCTGTCATCAAAAACGGCGTATAAGTGCCCGCAATCAACAGATAAATGGCGCAGTGATCCACTTTTTTCAGCACGCGTTTGGCGCGTGGATGACTGACAGCGTGATAAAGCGTGGACGCCAGAAACAGCACGATCATGCTGCCGCCATACAGGCTTGAGCTGACGATGGTGGTGACATCCGCATGGATCGCTGTTGCCTTAACCAGTAGCAGCACTAACCCAACGATTCCAAAGAAGCAACCCAGCCCGTGACTGATACTGTTGGCAATTTCCTCTGCCAGTGGATAGTCCTGCGTGGAAAAATGTTTATGCGTCATAACCTTCCTGCCTGAAAAGTGAGAGCCATTGCAGATTAATCACCAGACAAATTAATCAGAAAAACTTTCAGTGTACAAGTGTAAGCTTAAATTAATTAATGCGGTCAACGCCGGTTCAAATTCTGTTAAAATGCTGACTGGTCAACTATCTGGTGATTTTTTCATGTTCGCGCATCACGATCTTGCCACGCTCAACGATCTGGAATTGCAGGTTTATCAGTACATCATCAGACATCGTGAAAATGTCAGTTACATGACCATTCGTGAACTGGCGGAGCAGGCCGCCGTGTCAACTACCACCGTACTGCGTTTCTGTCGCAAAATGCACTGTGAAGGCTGGTCTGAGTTTCGTATCCGTCTGCGGCTGGCCCAGGAACACACGGCCCCAGCTTTACCGGTCTCTGGCCCGGCCGATATGCTGAGTTTTTTTAAAAGCATCAATAATGCTGAATTTGAGCAGGTCATCACCCAGGCAGCCGCGATGATCAGGCAGGCTGAGCGGGTATTTTTTATTGGTGTGGGCACATCAGGGAGCCTGGGAAAATACGGTGCACGTTTTTTTTCGAATGTGGGGAAATTCAGTCATGCTATTGATGATCCTTATTATCCCGTCAATCCGAGCCTGTATGAAAATGCCCTGGCGATCATCCTTTCTGTCTCGGGCGAAACAGAAGAAGTACTGCGTATCGCCAGCCAGTTTAGCCTGAATAAATGCAAAATTATTGCGGTCACCAATAGTGAAAACTGTTCGCTGGCAAAAATGAGCGACTTTACGGTTTCCTATCACGTCCCGGTTATCCGCCTGGCGGATAACTGCGATATTACCACTCAGGTACCGGCGATTTATATTATCGAATCGCTTGGCCGACGGTTAAGCCAGTAAAACACAGCGTTTTTTAGCTGTGACAAATCCCTTTTTTCGCACGGTGTTATACCGTGACTTTACAAAGTGCTTTGCTACACTCAGCCCAATTTTATCTGTATTGGAGAGTGGGTAATGAGCTTACCAGACACATTTTTGTGGGGCGGTGCCGTCGCGGCTCACCAGGTTGAAGGCGGGTGGGATCAGGGTGGAAAAGGTATTAGCATCGCTGACGTGCTGACAGGGGGTGCACACGGCGTGGATCGTGTCATTACCGATGGCGTTCAGCCCGGAAAATTTTACCCTAATCATCAGGCCGTCGAGTTTTACTCACACTACAAGCAGGATATTGCGTTATTTGCGGAGATGGGATTTAAATGCTTCCGTACCTCGATTGCGTGGACGCGTATATTCCCTAGTGGCGATGAGCAGCAACCTAACGAAGCCGGCCTGCAGTTTTATGATGACCTGTTTGATGAATTACTGAAATATGGCATCGAACCAGTAATTACCCTTTCCCATTTTGAAATGCCCTACCACCTGGTAAAAGAGTATGGCGGCTGGCATAACCGTAAAGTCGTCGATTTCTTTGTGCGTTTCAGTGAAGTCGTGCTGGAACGATACAAAAATAAAGTTAAATACTGGATGACCTTTAACGAAATTAATAACCAACGTAACTGGCAATATCCGCTGTTTGGCTACTGCTGTTCCGGCGTTATTTTCACCGACCATGAAAAACCTGAACAGGCGATGTATCAGGTCATGCACCATCAGTTCGTTGCCAGTGCCCGGGTGGTGAAGCGCGGACACGAGATCAACCCGGACTTCAAAATTGGCTGCATGATCGCCATGGTGCCGGTTTATCCGTTCTCCTGCCATCCTGACGATGTCATGCTGGCTAAAGAAGCGATGCATCAACGCTATGTCTTTAGCGATGTACAAATGCGCGGTTACTACCCTGCCTACGCGCTGAAAGAGTGGGAACGCAAAGGCTACCACATTGAGATGCAACCAGAGGATGCAGATACCCTGCGTCAGGGCTGTGCCGATTACATCGGTTTCAGCTATTACATGAGTAATGCCGTGCAGCACAGCGCCAGCGGTGTTGACGACCCCATTACCGGTTTTGACGGGGTGGTCAAAAACCCGCATGTCAGCGCCTCAGACTGGGGCTGGCAGATCGATCCCGTTGGCCTGCGTTATGTGCTGAACGATCTGTACGAACGCTACCAGAAGCCGCTGTTTATCGTGGAAAACGGCTTTGGCGCAATCGACAAACCGAATGCGCAGTGCGTGATCGAAGATGATTACCGCATTGCGTATCTGGCGGCGCATATCGCAGAGATGAAAAAAGCCGTCATTCATGATGGTGTGGATCTGATGGGATATACGCCGTGGGGCTGCATCGATTGTGTATCCTTTACGACCGGCCAGTACGACAAGCGCTACGGTTTCATTCACGTTAATAAAAACGACGATGGCAGCGGTGATTTCTCACGCGCGAAAAAGAAAAGCTTTGCCTGGTATCAGCAGGTTATCGCCAGTAACGGTGAAAAGCTGTAAGTCGGCTGCCGCAGCGTCACGCTGCGGCATGAATTTACCGCCCGCCGGCGGCATCAATTATGCTGCCGGTGATGTAAGAGGCCGCATCGCTGGCCAGCCAGACCACCACTTCTGCAATTTCTTCGGCATGTCCACCACGTCCCATCGGAACGCCGCTCGCCAGTCGGTCGACGCGGCCGGGCTCCCCGCCATCGGCATGCATCCCGGTATAGATCAGACCGGGCCGCACGCCATTGACGCGAATCCCCTGTTGCGCGACCTCCAGTGACAGACCTTTCTTCAGCGTATCCATCGCGCCCTTCGATGCGGCATAGTCGACATATTCACCAGGAGAACCCGTACGGGCTGCCGCGGAGGAAACGTTCACGATACTGCCGCCCAGTCCTCCCAGGTGCGTTCCCATGCGCCGGACGGCTTCACGACAGCAGAGGAAGGTGCCCGTGACATTTGTCGCAAAAACCTGTTGAATGCGCGCCGCGTCCAGTTGCTCAAGACGGCATTGCTGAAACAGGATACCGGCGTTATTTACCAGCAGCGAGAGCGGCAGGTTCTCCTGATCCAGCCGTTGAAACAGCGCCATGACCTGCGCCTCCTCACTGATATCGGCCTGTACGCTAAAGGCTTCTCCGCCGTTACGCACAATCTCATCCACCACCCGCTGCGCTTCACTTTCGCGCGCGCGATAATTCACGGCCACACGGTAGCCCCGTGTCGCCAGTAAAACGGCGGTCGCACGGCCAATGCCGCGACTACCGCCAGCAACAAGCGCGAGTTTCATCTGAGCCTCCATAAAAAAGGGCCGAAAACCGGCCCTCAAAACAGTTGTGTTAACCCGACTCAGGCATAGTCGCTCATCGGTACACATGAGCAGAACAGGTTGCGGTCACCAAAAACATCATCCAGGCGCTTCACTGTTGGCCAGTATTTATTGTGGCTGCCTGCCGGGAAAACGGCCAGCTCGCGGCTGTAAGGATGCGTCCATTCGCCAGTCACTTCCATTTGTGTGTGAGGCGCGTTAACCAGCGGATTATCATCCATTGGCCACTCGCCCTTTTCCACCCGCCCAATTTCCATACGAATCGCCAGCATGGCATCAATAAAGCGGTCCAGCTCCAGTTTGCCTTCCGATTCGGTAGGTTCCACCATCAGCGTGCCCGCGACCGGGAATGACATGGTTGGCGCATGGAAACCGTAGTCGATGAGGCGTTTTGCAATATCCAGTTCACTGATCCCGGTCTGCTCTTTCAGCGGACGAATATCCAGAATACATTCGTGCGCCACACGACCATCGCGCCCGGTATACAGAATCGGATAAGCTGATTTCAGACGGCTAGCGATGTAGTTGGCATTGAGAATCGCCACCGAACTGGCCTGCTTGAGCCCTTCCGCGCCCATCATGCGGATGTACATCCAGCTGATTGGTAAAATGGAAGCACTGCCAAACGGTGCAGCAGAGACAGCGCCCTGCTGTGTCAGCACACCATCAATCTGCACCACGCTGTGACCGGGTACAAACGGTGCCAGATGCGCTTTCACGCCAATAGGTCCCATGCCCGGGCCGCCGCCACCGTGCGGAATACAGAAAGTTTTGTGCAGGTTAAGGTGCGAAACGTCAGCGCCAATATAACCCGGCGTCGTAATGCCCACCTGGGCATTCATGTTCGCACCGTCCAGGTACACCTGGCCGCCGTACTGATGCACGATCTGGCACACTTCACGAATAGTCTCTTCGTACACACCGTGCGTGGATGGGTAGGTCACCATGATGCATGACAGTTTATCGCCCGCCTGTGCGGCTTTTTCGCGCAGGTCGCCCAGATCGATATTACCCTGTTTGTCACAGGCCACGACCACCACATCCATGCCCGCCATCTGGGCTGAGGCCGGGTTGGTCCCGTGTGCTGAGCTGGGAATCAGGCAAAGGTGACGTTCACCTTCACCACGGCTTTCATGGTAACGACGAATCGCTAACAGCCCCGCGTATTCCCCCTGTGCACCGGAGTTCGGCTGCATGCAGAGCGCATCGTAACCGGTAAGCTGAACCAGCCACTGGGAAAGCTGGCCAATCATTTGCAGGTAGCCGCCCGCCTGTTCTGCCGGGCAGAACGGATGCATTTCGGCAAATTCAGGCCAGGTGATGGGGATCATCTCTGCGGCAGCGTTAAGCTTCATCGTGCATGAACCCAGCGGAATCATCGCCTGGTTGAGAGCCAGATCTTTTTTCTCCAGGCTGTGCATATAGCGCATCATCTCGGTCTCACTGTGATGGCGATTGAACACAGGGTGAGAGAGGATGTCGCTGACGCGCTGCTGGCTTGCAGGGATTGACTGGCTGTCTGCCGCAACCTGGCTATCAAGTTGATCGATATCCAGACCATGATCATCGCCCAGCAGGATGGCGAACAATGTCGCAACGTCTTCACGACATGTGGTTTCATCCAGCGTGATACCGACAGCGTTATGAATATCACTACGCAGGTTAACGCCGAAATTGAGCGCACGGTTTAACACGGCGGCTTTATCGGTCACGTCCACTGTCAGCGTGTCGAACCAGTGGTGATGACGCAGCTTCAGCCCGCCACGTTGCAGTCCGGCAGCCAGGATATCGGTGAAGCGGTGAATACGTGAAGCGATACGTTTCAGCCCAACAGGCCCGTGGAACACGGCATACAGTCCTGCGATATTGGCCAGCAGCACCTGAGAGGTACAGATATTGGAGTTGGCTTTTTCCCGACGGATATGTTGCTCGCGAGTTTGCATCGCCATACGCAACGCGGTGTTGCCAGCGGCGTCGCGTGAGACACCGATAATACGGCCAGGCATAGAACGCTTGTGTTCATCACGGCTGGCAAAGAAGGCCGCATGAGGACCGCCATAGCCCATTGGTACACCAAAGCGCTGAGCGGAACCGAACACAATATCCGCGCCCTGCTTGCCCGGCGATTCAAGTAACACCAGGGCCATAAAATCCGAGGCCACGCTGACGACCACCTTACGGGTTTTCAGCTCGGCAATCAGGCTGGTGTAATCGTGGACCTCGCCCGTGGTGCCCACCTGCTGAAGCAGGACACCAAACAGATTATCGTGCTCCAGGGCTTTCTCCGCGCTGTCGATAATCAGTTCAAAACCAAAGGTTTCGGCGCGGGTCCGTACCACATCCAGCGTTTGCGGATGGATATCATCAGCGATAAAGATCCGGTTGGCATTTTTCAGTTTGCTGATGCGCTTTGCCATCGCCATCGCTTCGGCCGCCGCGGTGGCTTCATCCAGCAGTGAAGCGGACGCGATATCCATGCCGGTCAGATCAATGGTGACCTGCTGGAAGTTTAGCAGCGCCTCCAGGCGCCCTTGAGAAACTTCGGGCTGATACGGCGTGTAAGCCGTGTACCAGCCCGGATTTTCCAGCATGTTCCGCAGGATAACGGGCGGCGTTATCACAGCACTGTATCCCATGCCGATCCAGGATTTGTAGCGCAGGTTTTGCGCGGCAATCGCTTTTAACTCTGCCAGCGCCTGCTGTTCAGTTGCCGCATCGCCAACGGCGGGCGGACCGGGCAACTGAATGTCGGCGGAAACAATAGAACCAATCAACGACGCCAGAGAGCTGGCACCAATCGCCTCCAGCATAACGGCCTGTTGTTCTGGCGACGGACCAATATGGCGCTCAATAAACGCACCGTTGTGTTCAAGCTGGCTGAGAGTCTGAGTCATGAGCTGTAAATCCTGAATCGGGCTGGGGAACAGAGAGTGCTGGTCAGATATCGGCGGCCTCATCTGGAGGCCGCGCAACGATTACTCGTCAATAGATGCTTTGTAGGCATCCGCGTCCAGCAGTGAGTCTAGTTCTGACTCATCGCTGGCTTTGATCTGGAATAACCAGCCGTCCTGATAAGGCTCGCTGTTAACCAGCTCTGGGGAATCATTCAGCGCGTCGTTCACGGCGATAATTTCGCCACTGACAGGAGAATAGATATCGGAAGCCGCTTTTACGGATTCGGCGACGGCGCACTCTTCGCCGGCAGCGAACGTCGCCCCTACTTCTGGCAGGTCCATAAAGACCATATCGCCCAGTAATTCCTGCGCGTGTTCGGTGATGCCGACGGTGTAAGATCCATCCGCATTTTTGCGCAGCCATTCATGACTGTCGCGGTATTTCAACTCAGCTGGCACATTGCTCATCGCCCTTTCTCCTGTAATTATGTTTTACTGCGCAACCGGCTTGCCGGCGCGAACGAAAACGGGTTTAGTCACTTTTACGGGCATTTCACGGTTGCGGATTTCAACGATAGCGTCTTCGCCAATGCCCGCAGGCACGCGGGCCAGCGCAATGCTGTAACCCAACGTTGGTGAGAAAGATCCGCTGGTAATAATGCCCTGCTGCATCTGCCCCTGACTATCCGTAAAACGCACGGGCAGGCCGTTACGCAGTACGCCTTTTTCTGTCAGGATCAGGCCAACCAGTTTTTCAGTGCCTTTTTCGCGCTGACTTTCCAGTGCTTCGCGCCCGATAAAATTGCGGTTCGCCGGTTCCCAGCACAGGGTCCAGCCCATGTTGGCGGCCAGCGGTGAGACGCTTTCATCCATTTCCTGACCGTAAAGATTCATGCCCGCTTCCAGACGCAATGTATCGCGTGCGCCCAGCCCGGCGGGTTTGACGCCCGCGGCGAGCAGGCGCTGCCAGAATGTAACGGCCTGCGCCGCAGGTAGCGCGATCTCATAACCCGTTTCGCCGGTATAACCGGTGGTGGCGATAAACAGCTCCCCGGCCTGGATACCAAAGAACGGCTTCATACCTTGTACAGCCTGACGCTGTGCATCACTGAAGAGCGTTTGTGCTTTTTGCTGGGCCTGTGGGCCCTGCACGGCGATCATCGCCAGATCGTCACGCTCCCGGACTTCCACGCCATAACCCTGCGCATGTTCATTGATCCATGCCAGATCCTTTTCACGCGTCGCAGAGTTCACGACCAGGCGGAAAAACGTCTCATCCATGAAATACACGATCAGATCGTCAATCACGCCGCCCGACGCATTCAGCATGCCGGTGTAAAGCGCTTTGCCGGGTTGCGTCAGCCTCGCGACATCGTTTGCCAGCAGAAAACGCAAAAACTCACGCGTACGTGCACCGTGCAGATCGACGATGGTCATGTGCGAAACATCAAACATGCCTGCGTCGTTGCGAACAGCATGATGTTCATCCAGTTGGGAGCCATAGTGTAGCGGCATCATCCAGCCATGGAAATCCACCATACGCGCACCGTTTTCCTGATGCTGGTCAAACAGAGGTGTGTGCTGAGTCATAACTATCCTGTGCTGAAACAAGTAAGTTTGAAACCACGCCGCCGGGAGCCGACGCAAACGTTCTCTTTGCAATGACGTTACCACTGAACGGGTCGATTAACCATAAGCAAAGCGAGGTCGAACGCAGACGCACAGCCTAACCGCGCAAAAGAAAAAGCAGGACAAAAGACTGTAATTTTGTGATTAAACACACAACAAATACGACCTATTCATTTTTTTACAGCCATTTTATTCGTACTGACACGCAAGATGTTAAAAAAATAGCGAAGCAAAAATGGCGTCGAATAAAAATAAGTAATGCGAAACATCACGCAAAATTAGAATAAATCAAATGAGGCGCTGCAACGGTGCAGGACTGCATTTTTACTGTGCAGTCCTTTTTTAAAATAAAAAAGCCAGCAATTACGCTGGCTTTAAGAAAGGGATTCGCGTCAGCGAAGCCAGGCGGGAATGTCGTTCAGGCCCATCGCCTGCCGCAACATGACAGGTTTCACGCCCGGTAAATTATCAGCCAATTTTAGCCCGACATCGCGAAGCAGCTTTTTAGCCGGATTATTGCCCGCAAACAGCTCACGAAATCCCTGCATGCCCGCGAGCATCATGGCGGCACTGTGTTTACGGCTGCGTTCATAGCGGCGCAGATAGAGGTGCTGCCCGATATCTTTGCCCTGCTGATGCAGGCGGCGAACTTCACCAATCAACTCTGCGGCATCCATAAAACCGAGATTGACACCCTGCCCGGCCAGCGGATGAATGGTATGCGCAGCATCGCCCACCAGCGCCAGGCGATGTGCAGCAAAGCTGCGCGCATAGCGTGCCGTGAGGGGGAATGCCTTCCGTTCGCCTTCCAGTTCGCACAGGCCAAGGCGCATATCAAACGCCACCGACAACTGTTGATTAAAGAGCGCCTCAGGCATCGTTTCCAGCCGGGTGGCTTCCTGGGGCGACAGCGACCAGACGATGGAGCACAGATGCGGATCCTGCATCGGCAGAAACGCCAGAATGCCATCGCCATGGAATACCTGACGCGCGACGCCATCATGTGGCATGGAGGTACGGATGTTCGCCACCAGGGCATGGTGTTCATAATCCCAGAAAGTCAGCGGAATATCGGCTTTGTTGCGCAGCCAGGAATTGGCACCGTCTGCGGCAACCATCAGCCGTGCGCTCATCATGCCGCCATCCTGTAGCGTAATGAAGGCTTCGTTATCGCCAAATGCCACCTGCTGAAGATGTGACGACGGCAGCAACGTCACGTCACTGCACTGCCTGGCTCGCTGCCATAAGGCGCAGTGAATCACCGGGTTTTCGATAATGTGCCCGAGATGGGTTAAGCCCTGCTGCTCACCGTCAAATGAGATAGCACCGAAGCTGTCACGATCCCAGACTTCCATGGCCTGATAAGGGCTGGCTCTGAGCGACAGGATCGTCGACCAGACATCCAGTTTTTGTAAAAGACGTTCACTGGCCGCATTGATAGCCGATACGCGGACAGACGGAGAAGCGGTGGCATCAAATTGCGGCTCGGGCGCTTGTTCGAGTACGGCGATACGCAAGCCACTGCCCTGCAGACCGCAGGCCACGGCCAGTCCTACCATACCGCCACCGGCGATCACCACATCATAAGTTTGCATCAGTGCCTCTCAGTTAACGCTTAACCCAGCCAAGCGTGCGCTCGGCCAGAAGATTTCTCAGCAACGGCAGATGATCCATTGCCAGCAGGCCAAGGTTGCGCCCGACGACCAGCGGTGCATGGCGGTTGGCAAACAGGCGCACCAGATCGTCGGTGAGACCGATGGTCGTGGCCCGATCCTGTTGGCGACGCTGACGGTAATGCTGCATGACAGCATAGCTGCCAGGGTCCTGTTGCTGCCGGTGCGCGGTGGCCAGGGTTTCGGCTAAGGACATGACATCCCTCAGGCCCAGGTTAAATCCCTGCCCGGCAATAGGGTGCAGCGTCTGGGCTGCGTTGCCCACGGTGGCAACACGATGTGAAACGACCGGTTCGGCCTGTTGCAATGCCAGCGGATAGATATCGCGTTTACCGGTGTGGGTAAATTTCCCCAGTCGCCAGCCGAACGCGTGCTGAAGTTCGCTGAGAAACGTCTCGTCGTCCCAGCGCTCAAGCTGCGGGCGCTTATCCAATGAATGACACCACACCAGCGACAGACGGTTGTCAGACATCGGCAGCAGGGCGAGCGGGCCGAACTCAGTAAACCGTTCAAAGGCCCGCCCCTGGTGCGGTATCTCGCTGGTGACATTCGCAATGAGTGCCAGTTGCTGATAAGTTTCGGTTTGCCACTGAATACCGCAGGCTGCCGCGACAGCCGAACGCGTGCCATCAGCCGCCACCAGCACATCAGCGTCCAGCTGTTCATCATTATCCAGCGTGACCTTCACGTGCGCCTGAGTACGGTTCACATTGGTGACCCGTGCCGGACAGCGCAGGGTGACGCCGGGAGCCTGTTTAAGCTGCGCGAATAAACGCTGGCCTACGTCGAACAATTCGACGACCTGGCCCAGCGCGGGAATCGCATAGTCGCTGGCCGTCAGTGAGACAAAACCCGCATGACCCCGATCGGAAACATGGATCGTTGTGATCGGCGTTGCGCAGGGGGCAATGCGCTGCCAGAGATTAATATTGGCCAGTTGCTGACAGGTGCCGGCAGACAGCGCAATGGCACGGCCGTCATAACCTGGATGCGCGCGGCTGGCAGGTTCGCTGCTTTCGATCAGCGTGACGGGCAGCGCGCCCTGTGTCAGGTGCGAAATAGCCAGCGCCAGCGTGGCACCGGTCATTCCGCCACCCGCGATGAGGACGGTCATCCTGCGCGTGCCGCCGCCATCAGCGCCTCAATAGCATCCGGATCTTTCACCACGCTGTCAGTGAGATTCTCGTTACCTGTTTCAGTGATCACAATGTCATCCTCAATGCGAATGCCGATACCGCGGTATTCCACCGGCACGTCGGCATCGGGGGCAATGTATAAGCCTGGTTCAATAGTAATGACCATGCCCGGTTCCAGAATGCGATCCCGGCTTGGCGTGCCGTAGTGCCCCACATCATGGACATCCAGCCCCAGCCAGTGGCTCAGGCCATGCATAAAGAATTTGCGATGCGCGTCTTCAGCAATTAACGCGTCAACCTCGCCCTGCAACACGCCCAGTTCAACCAGACCGGTCACCATGATGTGCACCACCTCATCATTCACCTCGCGAATACTGACGCCAGGCCGGAAACGGGATAATGCCGTCTCTAATGATTTCAGCACGATGTTGTAGACAGCACGTTGAGCAGGTGAGAATTTACCGTTTACCGGGAAGGTGCGGGTAATATCGCCTGCGTACCCCTGCCATTCACATCCCGCATCAATCAGCACAAGGTCGCCATCCCGCAGCTCACATTCATTCTCGGTATAGTGCAGAATACATCCATTTTCACCGGAACCGACGATGATGTTGTAGGAGGGAAAACGCGCACCGTGGCGGTTAAACTCATGATGAATTTCGCCTTCCAGATGGTATTCGTACAGGCCGGGGCGACAGGCCTGCATAGCGCGCGTATGGGCCAGCGCACTGATCTCACCTGCACGGCGCAGAATGGCGATTTCTTCCGGACTTTTGAACAGGCGCATCTCATGTACCCAGGGACGCCAGTCTGTCAGGCTGGCAGGGGCGCTCAGGTTCTGGCGGAAACCGCGACGTAGTTTATCCAGTGCACTGAACACCAGCTTGTCAGCCTCAGGATATAACCCTTGCGCGTGATAAACCTCATCCAGACCGTTCAACAAAAGATGAAGCTGCTCACCGATATCGTTCCAGGGCAGTGCGCGATCCACACCCAGTTTTGCCGGTGCCGCCTCCTGGCCCAGACGGCGACCAAACCAGATTTCTGCGGTCAGGTCGCGGACACGATTAAACAGCACACTGTGGTTGTGGTTCTCATCACTTTTGATCAGCACCAGTAAGGCTTCAGGCTCATTAAAACCTGTGAAGTACCAGAAATCACTGTTTTGACGAAACGGATATTCGCTGTCGTTACTGCGCGTTACTTCAGGCGCCGCAAAAATTAACGCTGCGCTGCCCGGAACCATTTTCGCTAACAGCGCCTGACGACGCTGCTGGAAGGTCTCCAGTGAAATCATGTCTGCACTCCCTGTTGAACTGAGATATCTGGCTTAGTGTAACGTTGGCTTCTGTACTTCAGGTGCGGTTGGCTGCGGGCGCGTGAACGTATCGTGACAAAGTAGCGCCGCGACGCGGACGTACTCGATCACCTCCTCCAGCGACTGCTCCAGCTCTTCCTGATCTTCGTCTTCGTCATAGCCAAGCTGCGCGATAGTACGCAGATCATCAATGGCCTCGCCGGTTTCGCCGGTGACCTTATCCAGTTTAGGCTGAGTTACGCCCAAGCCGAGTAAAAAATGGTTTACCCAGCCAGCCAGGGCGTCCGCCCGATCAAACACGGTGATGTCATCATCGTCGGGCAGCATCAGTTGAAAGAGAAAGCCATCTTCTTCAAGCGCCGTCGTAATATTTGCATGCAAATCCTGCAGCGGCTGGGCCAGCGTGTGCGAAAAAGCCATGCCTTCATTCGCGAGATCGTGGACCAGCGTTTTCCAGCTGGTATCCTGATTACCGCCACACAGAATACCGCTGAGTAATCCGTGCATTTCGGCAGGTGTCATTCCGACGCCGTGCTGTGAGAGCGCCGCCGCCAGCGCATTGTAATCAGGGGTTGCGTTCTGTGAAGACATCATTTTTCATCGTCGTTGGCTGTAAGAGTTCGTGGTATGCTACCACTAGCTGCCTCAAGGTTTCCAGAAAAGGGGTTGTATCTTATTTCTCAGGTCTATATAGTTGCCCGCCTCCCAGGCCATTGAAGGCTAAGGGAATGGCGAGCCAGGTAATCAGTCAGGAAGGTGGCATGTCTGCACAACCGGTAGATTTACAAATTTTTGGTCGTTCTTTGAGAGTAAATTGTCCGCCTGAACAGCAAGATGCGCTGAACGCGGCGGCGGAAGATCTCAATCAACGGTTGCAAGATTTAAAAGTTCGCACTAGAGTCACCAATACAGAGCAACTGGTATTCATTGCCGCGTTAAACATTTGCCATGAACTGGCACAAGAAAAAAACAAGACGCGCGACTATGCTGCTAATATGGAACAACGAATCCGTATGTTACAGCAGACGATAGAGCAGGCATTAGTTGAGCAAGGTCGCATAACTGATCGTCAGGATGCGAAGTTCGAATAATACTTCATGGTCACTGTGCTACACTGACGGTGAAGTCAATTTTCTCTGAGATGTTTGCAAGTGGGCCAGTCCCCTGAGCCGATATTTCATACCAACAGAATGTGACGCTCCGCAACCTGTGAGCATGCTCGGTCCGTCCGAGAAGCCTGATGGTTGCGACGGCATGTTCACCTTGAACCAAGGGTTCAAGGGTTACAGCCTACGGCGGCATCTCGGAGATCTCCTTTCTGGTTGTACTGCATTATCCCCCACCAGACATGATATAGTGCGTCGCTCAGGCGACTTCTTCTGGGGGACACCATGTCAGAACCCTCTTTACTTCAGCGACAGGACATTCGTCAGCATGTTCGTCATTTACGTCGCGCCTTAACCCCGGAACAGCAACATACTGCCGCCGAACAGCTTGCGGAACACGCGATTAACTTTGCGCCTGTCTCCGACGCCCAAAACGTCGCGCTGTTCTTATCCGTCGATGGGGAAATTAATACGCGTCCGCTTATCGCAAAATTATGGCAGCAGAACAAACGCGTTTATCTTCCTGTGCTTCATCCCTTCTCTGCCGGTCATCTGCTTTTTCTGCGCTATACGCCAGAAACGCCGCTGAGCCCGAACAAGCTACGTATTCCTGAACCGCCACTTGATATCCGGCATATGGTTACGCTGGACGAAATGGATGTGATGATGGTGCCGCTGGTGGCCTTTGATCGCAGTGGTCAGCGTCTGGGCATGGGGGGCGGCTTTTACGACCGCACGTTACAAAACTGGAAACAGCACGCTTTTTTACCGGTTGGCATCGCGCACGACTGCCAGTTGGTCGATTCGCTGCCTGTGGCGGCCTGGGATATTCCTTTGCCCGCCGTGCTGACGCCGTCAACGCTGTGGTTGTGGGAAGAATAAACCCAGGCACTGTTGTGCGCCTGGGTTGATTATGTCGATAAATCAGTAGAGGAGACGGGCGCGGATAGTGCCAGGGATAGCCTTCATCAGCTGCAACGCTTTCTCTGCCAGTTCATGCTCGGCATCGATATCAATCACCACATACCCCATCATGGGTGAGGTTTGCAGGTACTGCGCGGCGATATTGATGCCCTGTTCGGCAAAAATCTGGTTAATTGCGGTCAGCACACCCGGACGGTTTTCATGAATGTGCAGCAGACGGCTTGCGCTGACGCCGTGCATCGGCAAGGACACTTCAGGGAAGTTCACTGCAGACAGCGTTGAACCGTTATCGGAATATTTCGCCAGTTTGCCTGCTACTTCGATACCAATGTTTTCCTGCGCTTCTTCGGTGGAACCCCCGATGTGTGGCGTCAGAATGACATTATCGAACTCACTCAGTGGCGAGACAAACGGATCGCTGTTTGTGGCTGGCTCAACCGGGAACACGTCAATGGCCGCGCCCCCGACCTGCTTGCTGGCCAGCGCGTCACACAGTGCCGGAATATCCACGACGGTGCCGCGTGAGGCGTTGATTAACAGCGCGCCAGGTTTCATCTGCGCCAGCTCATCAGCAGAGATCATATTTTGTGTCGAGGCGGTTTCAGGCACATGCAGACTGACGACATCGCTCATATTCAGCAACTGCGTCAGGCTTCGCACCTGCGAGGCATTACCCAGCGGCAGCTTATTTTCAATATCGTAAAAATACACGTGCATGCCCAGGCCCTCAGCCAGCACGCCTAACTGCATACCAATGTGACCATAGCCGATAATGCCCAGCTTCTTACCGCGCGCTTCGAATGAGCCTTTAGCAATCTTATTCCAGACACCGCGATGGGCTTTGGCGTTCGCTTCTGGCACGCCACGCAGCATCAGCAGCATTTCGCCAATCACCAGTTCGGCGACCGATCGCGTGTTAGAAAACGGGGCGTTAAAAACGGGAATACCGCGCTTTGCCGCCGCATTTAAATCAACCTGGTTGGTACCGATACAGAAACAGCCCACAGCGACCAGTTTTTCTGCTGCGGCAAAAATCTCTTCAGTCAGTTGGGAACGGGAACGGATACCGATAAAGTGCGCGTCACGGATGGAAGCCTTTAATGACTCGCTATCCAGTGCGCCTTTGTGGAATTCAATATTGGTGTAACCTGCAGCACGAAGATTGTCCAGCGCGCTCTGGTGGACACCTTCCACCAGCAGGAACTTAATCTTGTCTTTTTCCAGTGAAACCTTTGCCATTTCCCAACCCTATTCAGAATTCAACGAGGACTGAACGCAGTCAGCCAGCAGTCAAAATATCAAAAAAAACGCCAGCAGCAATACAAACGATTGCCTGACCGGCTGGCTGGCTGGATTCAGAAGCCAAACTTTGCCGGACAAAATCGTGGGTTGGCCGCATCGGGGAGAATGAACCCGCTGTTGATGACGCTTATGTGACATAAGTCACCAAATTTCAGCCTGGCGAGAAAAGTTTTTTTTTAATTAAAAAACGCGGGCGCAAATTATGCGCCCGTCGCGTTATTTTTTCAGCGTTTTGACCCCATCCGGTCCGCCAATCAACGCCACATCGGCACCCCGGGTGGCGAAAAGCCCGACGGTGACGACGCCCGGTAACGCGTTAATGGTTTTTTCCAGCTCAATGGGATCCAGAATACGCAGATTATGCACGTCCAGGATGATATTACCGTTGTCAGTGACGACATTCTGGCGATACTCAGGCAAACCGCCCAGCCTGACCAGTTCACGCGCGACGTAGCTGCGTGCCATGGGAATCACTTCAACGGGCAACGGAAAACGCCCCAGCACGTCGACTTCTTTCGATGCATCGGCAATACAGATAAACTTTTTAGCCACGGCCGCGACGATTTTTTCGCGGGTCAGCGCGGCACCGCCGCCTTTGATCATCTGCATCTGGGGATTAATTTCGTCGGCACCATCAACATAGATGGCCAGGTCATCGATTTCATTCAAATCAAACACCTGAATACCGAGGCTTTTGAGCTTTTGCGTGGAGGCTTCAGAACTGGACACGGCACCTTCAATCTGGTGTTTGATGCTGCCGAGCGCATCAATAAAATGGGCAGCGGTAGAGCCTGTTCCCACGCCGACGATCGTACCTGGCTGGACATAATCAAGTGCAGCCCAACCAACAACTTTTTTCAGTTCATCCTGCGTCATGGTATGTTTAGAACCTGTGCGATAAGAAAATGCGCGTAGTATAAAGCAAGGTTTGCTGAAAATGCTCGGATGCATTGGGCGGATTTAATGCTTTGGAAGCCAGCCCACAAAAATACCCCAGACTTTTGCTCAGGCACATTTGTGGCATCGTAACGTCCACCCTGAAGGAGAGAAAAGAATAATGAAACGCCCGGACTACAGAACGCTTCAGGCGCTGGACGCAGTGATACGTGAACGTGGCTTTGAACGTGCTGCGCAAAAACTGTGCATCACCCAGTCGGCCGTATCGCAACGCATCAAACAGCTGGAAAACCTGTTTGGTCAGCCGCTGTTGGTTCGCACCGTGCCCCCTCGTCCCACTGAGCAGGGGCAAAAGCTGCTTGCGCTGTTGCACCAGGTTGAACTGCTGGAGGAAGAGTGGCTGGGGGATGAAATCAGCGGTACGACACCGTTACTGCTCTCCCTGGCGGTGAACGCCGACAGTCTGGCCACCTGGCTGTTGCCTGCATTAAAAGACGTGCTGGCCGATTCGCCGGTGCGCCTTAACCTCCAGGTTGAAGATGAAACCCGTACGCAGGAACGTCTGAGACGTGGCGAAGTGGTCGGCGCAGTCAGTATCCAGCCCCAGCCTTTACCCAGTTGTCTGGTTGATCAACTGGGCGCCCTGGATTACCTGTTTGTGGCTTCCCGTGACTTTGCCGAGCGCTTTTTTCCCAACGGCGTCACCCGTTCCGCGTTGCTGAAAGCGCCTGCCGTCGCATTTGACCATCTGGATGATATGCATCAGGCCTTTTTACAGCAGAACTTCGATCTTTCGCCGGGCAGCGTGCCCTGCCATATCGTTAACTCTTCTGAAGCCTTTGTGCAGATGGCCCGTCAGGGCTCAACCTGCTGTATGATCCCGCATCTGCAGATTGAGCGCGAACTGGCGAGCGGTGAGCTGATCGATCTGACACCGGGGCTGTATCAGCGCCGGATGTTGTACTGGCACCGTTTTGCACCGGAAAGCCGACTGATGCGTCGGGTCACCGATGCGCTGATTGCGCATGGTCATCGGGTTCTGCGTCAGGACACGATGGAATAGCGGCCAAAGGCGAAAGTGAAGGTCGGATAAACTGGGGACGGTGCGTGTCAAACGCGACTCTCTGCCGCTACCGGGCAGCATTCCCGCTCTGCTTATTCTCCTGACAAACCGCCCGGAACCGGACAGCCTGTCCGGGCTTCTGCTGAACTAAAGAGAATAATCCCCTGTGCCACAGCAAGCGTCAGGCGTTGCAGTGAGAGTGTACCCTGCTAAAAGCAGCACGGCTCCATGGCCATCAGGGGCGTGATTTCAGCAGGTGATACCGGGCGCTGAAAAGCGGGAATCAACCAGGGATTGCCCCCGCAGGAATGCGGGGGAAAAGCGCCGCCGGCAAAGGAACAGGCCGACTGCGACAGTCCGTCAGGTTGCTGAGCGATGGGAAGGCACCGCATCAGCGGTGCAAAGCGCACCTGGTAAACACGGCCGCTGATGGCTTCACGACAGCATCGATAAGCTTACTGTGCCGTATTGGGTTTCATCTCAAAAACCACATCAACCTGGTCATCGAAGTTAATGCTTTGCTGGTCGTAGGTTTCCTGCGCGGAAGTATCGGCCGCTGCCGCGGAGGCTTTAAACATGCGATTCATCGGCATAGGCTGGTAGTTAGCGACCTGATAGCGAATGCTGTAGATTGGCCCCAGTTTGGCGTTAAAGCCTTCTGCCAGTTCTGTGGCTTGCTGAGTCGCATTTTTGATGGCGGCTTTCAGCGCCTGCTGCTTGTAGCGCTCAGGATTGGCGACGCCTAACTCGACGCTGCGAACTTCGTTCAGGCCCGATTTCAGCGCGCCGTCAAGCAGCTCATTCAGCTTGTCCAGTTGGCGGACGGTCACCTGAACCTGACGTACCGCACGGTAACCTTTCAGCTGTGATTTACCGTCTTTGGTATAATCGTATTCTGGCTGCGTGGTCAGGTTGGCCGCTTCAATATCCTTTTTCTCGATGCCGTTTTTCTGCAGGAAATCAAAATACTGCGCAACACGACTGTCGACCTGTTTCTTTGCCTCTGCGGCATCTTTCGATGAGACATTCACCACAATTGACAGCGTCGCGATATCCGGGCGGGCATCAACCGTCGCTTTGCCTGACGTCACAACATGGGGTCCGTTTGGCAGTTCATCAGCCTGTGCGCTTAAAGGCAATGCCCCTGCGCTCATCATCGCGACAAGCGCCAATGCTTTCAGTTTCATGAAAGTCCTCCTTGAAAGGTCAGTTCGGTGGCTTCGGGTCCGAAGCCGGCACGCGCATCATATTACGCCTTGCTTGGAGTGAAGGTAATGACAACAGTTCGGAAAACGGGTCTGGATAACCCGTTTTCGTTTACCTTTTGCTCAAAATCCTGTGATAGCCTGCTGTGCGAGTTGAAACGCGATAAACCACATGACCGCGCCGACCAGCAGGTTGATGAGGCGTTGCGCGCGCGTTGTCTGCAGTAACGGCGCAAGCCAGGCCGCCAACAGGGCTAAGCCAAAAAACCACAACACAGAGGCACTGACGGTCCCCAGGGCGAACCACTGACGCGCGTGGGTATCAGGAAACTGGCTTCCCAGGCTGCCAAGCACAACAAAGGTATCGAGATAAACGTGGGGATTGAGCCAGGTGACTGCCAGCAGGGTAGCAATGATCCGGCCTCGGCTCTGCCGGATATCCAGGCCTGACGCCAGCGCCAGCTCGCGGCGAAAAGCGGTCCGTAATGCGCCCCAGCCATACCAGAGCAAAAAGGCCACACCTGCCCAGGTAATCACGGTCAGCAGCAGTGGCGACTGCTGCAGGAGCGCACTTCCCCCGAAAATCCCCGCGCAGATCAGCACAACATCGCTCAGCGAGCAGAGCGTGGCGGTCATCAGATGATAGTGCCGTTTCACGCCCTGATTAAGCACGAAGGCATTTTGCGGCCCCAGCGGCAGAATGAGCGCGGCCCCAAGAGCAAGCCCTTGAAAATAAATCGATAACACGGGAAATATCCTTACATCAGTCAGATGTCAGGCATTATAGAGAAGCCGATATGATTAGCGGAAATGGAAAAAATTAATACGTCATTAGCCATTTTAATGGGCGGCGGCTGCCGCCCATCGGCTTAACGGGTGACCGCAGTTTCCGCGTCAGGTTTGTTCACCTGATGCAGATGGACATCCATCTGTGGGTAAGGAATACCAATGCCTTTGTTATCCAGCGCACGTTTGAAGTTCTTGAGCAGATCCCAGTAAACGTCCTGCAGATCGCTACTGTTGCTCCAGCAACGCACAACGAAATTCAGCGATGAAGCGCCCAATTCATTCAGGCCAATCTGGATGCCACGATCTTTTAAGACACGCTGATCGGCTTCCACCACTTCACGCAGCAGGGCAATCACCTCATCCACATCGGCCTCATAGGCCACGCCAACGATGAATTCATTACGGCGCACAGGTTCTCGCGAGAAGTTGATGATATTCCCGCTGATGATTTTGCCATTGGGCACCACCACAATCTTGCCATCCGCCGACCGCAGTGTGGTCGAGAAAATCTGCACATTCAGTACGGTGCCCATCACGCCGCCCAGATCAACAAACTCACCGGTACGGAAAGGACGGAACGTGACCAGCAGTACACCGGCTGCCAGATTGGACAATGAGCCCTGTAGCGCAAGGCCGACGGCCAGACCCGCCGCACCCAGCACGGCAATGACCGACGCGGTTTGCACGCCAACGCGTCCCAGCGCAGCAATCACCGTAAACGCAATGACGCCATAACGAACCAGCGCGGAAAGAAAGTCTGCCACGGTGGCGTCAATATGACGCGCGATGAGCAGACGATTAACGGCGTTTGAAATCACTCTGGCGATGACCATCCCGACAATAATGATGGCAACAGCCGCAACGATATTCACGGCATAACTCAGAATCAGCGCCTGGTTGTGTACTAACCAGCCACCGGCACTGTTGATACCATCCACAACATTCAAGTCTTCCATTTGTAAGCCCTGTTGATGAATCCCCGAGGGGAAAAACAAAAACTGCCAGATGTAATCCGACACCCAGGGATTAAGGGTAATCAATTATTTAGCCTGGTGCCAAATTACATGGCACCATAATGAGGACGGGCAGCCTGAATCGTCGCCACAATGCGTTTGACTCCCCTCGCTTCGCCCTTCCCTGTTGAGAAGTTTTTGAGCATAAAAGGTAGTGAGCGATGCCGCTGTAACCGGACGTCGACTTATCAAAAGCGCAAAGAGAAAGGTGTGCAAAGGCGGGATAAAAAAAGTCCCGATCGGCTGATCGGGACAGAGTCAGTCACGCTGACGTCCTGACGACCTCAGCGCTGAGCAACGCTACTTACAGAACGTCAACGGCGTTGAGTTCTTTGAACGCCTGCTCCAGACGCACCACCATGGATGCCTGCGCAGCGCGCAGCCAGACGCGTGGATCGTAGTATTTCTTGTTCGGCTTATCAGCGCCTTCTGGGTTACCCAGCTGCGCCTGCAGATAGCCTTCGTTCTTTTTGTAGTACTGCAGAATACCGTCCCAGGTCGCCCATTGAGTATCGGTATCGATGTTCATCTTGATCACGCCGTAGCTGATAGACTCTTCGATTTCTGCAGCAGAAGAACCTGAACCACCGTGGAACACGAAATCCAGCGCATTGTGCGGCAGGCCATGTTTTTCACAGACAAATTTCTGGGAGTCACGCAGGATGGTTGGGGTCAGTTTCACGTTACCGGGTTTGTAAACGCCGTGGACGTTACCGAAGGATGCCGCAATGGTGAAACGCGGGCTGATCGCATTCAGTTTTTCGTACGCGTAGTTCACGTCTTCTGGCTGGGTGTACAGGGCAGAAGCGTCCATGTGGCTGTTGTCCACGCCATCTTCTTCACCGCCGGTGCAGCCCAGTTCGATTTCCAGGGTCATGTCGATTTTCGCCATGCGCGCCAGGTATTTGCTGCTGATTTCGATGTTTTCTTCCAGTGACTCTTCAGACAGGTCGATCATATGAGAAGAGAACAGCGGCTTGCCGGTCTTTTTGAAGTGCTCTTCGCCTGCGTCAAGCAGACCGTCGATCCACGGCAGCAGTTTTTTGGCACAGTGGTCGGTGTGCAGGATAACCGGCACGCCATACTGTTCAGCCATCAGATGCACGTGCTGTGCGCCAGAGATCGCACCGAAAATGGCGGCGCCCTGTGGCTTGTCGGTTTTAAAACCTTTACCGGCGATGAACGCAGCACCGCCGTTAGAGAACTGTACGATAACCGGGGATTTAACTTTCGCGGCGGCTTCCAGCACAGCGTTAATTGAGTCAGTACCGACGCAGTTAACCGCTGGCAGAGCGAATTTATTCTCTTTCGCTACTTTGAAGATCTTCTGAACGTCGTCACCAGTGACAACGCCGGGTTTTACGAAATCAAAAATTTTAGACATGATTGTGTCCTGTTTCGTGACCGGTTATCCCCAACATGGGGACAGCGATTTAAACGCCCGGTATCGGGCGAGTTTTCAGGCAGTGCCGCCAGGCACCGCCCCCAAAGGATTACTGCTTCGCACGCTCTTCCAGCATGGCAACGGCAGGCAGTTTTTTGCCTTCAACGAACTCAAGGAACGCGCCGCCGCCCGTCGAGATATAGGAGATTTTGTCTTCAATGCCAAACAGATCGATAGCAGCCAGCGTATCACCGCCACCTGCAACAGAGAACGCGTCACTGTCTGCAATCGCGTTAGAGACAATCTCGGTGCCTTTACGGAAGTTCGGGAACTCAAACACACCAACCGGGCCATTCCACAGAATGGTTTTCGCATTCTTGAGGATGGTTGCCATGGCCTGAGCGGTTTCGTCGCCGAAGTCCATAATCTCTTCGTTATCTGCCACTTCCGAAACCTTTTTCACGGTTGCCGGGGCAGTTTCAGAGAATTCCGTGCCAACGCGTGAGTCGGTTGGGACAGGAATACCGTACTGATCGCGCAGGCCTTTTGCCGCTTCAACAAAGTCTGGCTCATACAGCGATTTACCCACTTTGTTATCGATAGCGACGAAGGTGTTCGCAATGCCACCGCCGACAATCACGGTGTCAGCAATCTTGACCAGCGACTGCAGCACATCAAATTTGGTTGAGACTTTAGAACCACCGACGACGGCCACCAGCGGACGCTCAGGGTTTTTCATCACTTTACCCAGCGCGTCCAGCTCAGCCGACAGCAGCGGGCCCGCACAGGCGACAGGCGCAAATTTACCCACGCCGTGTGTAGAGGCCTGGGCGCGGTGCGCGGTGCCAAAAGCATCCATCACGAACACGTCACACAGTGCTGCGTATTTTTTTGCCAGCGCCTCGTCGTCTTTCTTTTCGCCTTTGTTAAAGCGAACGTTTTCCAGCACAACCAGCTCGCCCGCGCCGATATCGACGCCGTCAAGGTAGTCTTTCGCCAGCGTTACCGGGGTGCCGTTCAGTTTTTCTTTCAGGTAGTTCACTACAGGCAGCAGTGAGAATTCGTCGTTGTATTCACCTTCGGTCGGACGACCCAAGTGAGAGGTAACCATCACTTTAGCGCCCTGCTTCAGGGCTGCTTCGATGGTAGGCAGAGACGCACGGATACGTGCATCTGACGTCACTTTCCCTTCTTTTACCGGCACGTTGAGATCGGCGCGGATTAGAACGCGTTTGCCAGCAAGATCCAGATCGGTCATCTTAATTACGGACATGGTGAACCCTCTCGTTGATTCTCATAAGTTTTGCCAGACGCAAACCGCGTCTTACCTGAAACCGCTTGCGGCCATCGCTAACGTCGTGTCGATCATTCGGTTAGCAAAGCCCCATTCGTTGTCGCACCAGACCAGGGTTTTGATCAGATGCTGACCGCTGACCCGCGTTTGTGTACCGTCCACAATGGCACTGTGCGGATCATGGTTGAAATCTATTGAGACTAACGGCAACTCCGTATAGTCAACTATACCACGAAACGCCCCTTCTGCCGCGCTCAGCAACAAGGCGTTAACCTCACAGGCCTTAACCGGCTGACGCACAGAAACGCTGAGATCAATGGCGGTCACGTTGATCGTCGGCACACGCACTGCGATGGCTTCAAAGCGATCGTTAAATTTCGGAAAAATACGCGTAATGCCTGCCGCCAGGCGCGTGTCCACCGGAATAATAGACTGACTGGCTGCACGCGTGCGGCGCAGATCGCTGTGATAAGCATCGATCACCTGTTGATCGTGCATCGCCGAATGGATCGTCGTCACCGTGCCCGACTCAATCCCAAACGCATCATCCAGCAGCTTAATCACGGGAATAATGCAGTTGGTGGTGCAGGAGGCATTCGAGACAATACAGTCCGTTTGTTTCAGTTCCTGCTCGTTAACACCGTACACGACGGTGGCATCAAGATCGTGACCACCCGGATGGGAAAACAGGACTTTTTTAGTGCCAGCGCGCAGATGAGCTTCACCATCCTGGCGGGAACCATAAACGCCGGTACAGTCCAGTACCACATCGACATTGAGTTCGCGCCAGGGCAGCGCGTCCAGTCCGGCGTGGTGCAGAATACGAATAGTATCTTCTCCCACCCACAGCAGGTCCCGCTCCTGGCGAACATCCAGTGCAAAACGGCCATGACTGGTGTCGTATTTTAATAAGTGCGCCATGCCTGCGGCTTCCGCCAGCTCATTAATCGCCACCACGGTGATTTCTGCACGGCGTCCCGTTTCATACAGTGCACGCAACACGTTGCGTCCAATGCGACCAAAGCCGTTTATTGCAACCCGAATGGTCATCTTTCTCCTGCCAAACCAGACTGAAAAAAAGGTGCAGATAGCCTGAGCGTTTCACCACGTTTTGTACAGGAGATTCTTACCCGATGCAGGGTGAACGCGCCATAACTGAAACGGTTCAGCGAGAATAATAGAAGTGAGGAATAACAGGAATGACTGCGATCAAGCGAGCTGCGAATTTTTGGATCTGCATCACATAATTGAGCAAAAATGAGCGATTACTCCAGGAATAATTGCGTCAGTCAGGGGGGCAGAAAGCGCCCCCCTTTTTATTGCTATCCTGACGCGCAGGCACGCGTCAGGATTGTGGCATTACGCCAGCAACGCTTTTGCTTTTGCGACAACGTTGTCGAGCGTGAAACCGAACACTTCGAACAGCTTCTCAGCAGGAGCCGACTCACCAAAGGTGGTCATCCCAACAATAGCCCCGTTCAGCCCGGTGTATTTAAACCAGTAATCGGCGATACCAGCCTCAATAGCGACGCGCGCCGCAACGGCTTTTGGCAGAACAGATTCACGGTATTCTTCGGACTGTTTATCGAAAGCATCGGTCGATGGCATAGACACCACGCGCACCTTGCGACCTTCTTCGGTAAGCTTCTGGTAAGCCGCGACGGCCAGTTCCACTTCGGAACCGGTGGCAATCAGAATCAGTTCTGGCGTGCCTGCGCTGTCTTTGAGGACATAACCACCGCGGGCCACGTTGGCCAGTTGCTCGGGTGTACGCTCCTGCTGTGCCAGGTTCTGACGCGAGAAGATCAGGGCGCTTGGGCCGTCTTTACGCTCAATGGCATATTTCCACGCCACGGCAGATTCAACCTGGTCACACGGACGCCACAGGCTCATGTTCGGCGTCGTGCGCAGGCTTGCCATCTGCTCAACAGGCTGGTGCGTCGGGCCATCTTCACCCAGACCGATTGAATCATGGGTATACACCATGATCTGACGGATCTTCATCAGCGCAGCCATACGTGCCGCGTTACGCGCATATTCCACGAACATCAGGAAGGTTGCGGTATAAGGCAGGAAACCGCCGTGCAGGGCCAGACCGTTAGCAATCGCGGTCATACCAAACTCACGCACACCATAATGGATGTAGTTACCCGCAGCATCTTCATTGATTGGCTTAGATCCCGACCAGATAGTCAGGTTACTGGGTGCCAGATCCGCTGAACCGCCCAGATATTCCGGCAGGATCTTACCAAACGCTTCAATCGCATTCTGCGAAGCTTTACGGCTGGCAATTTTCGCCGGGTTCGCCTGCAACTGCTCAATGAATTTTTGCGACTCTTGCTGCCAGTTAGCTGGCAGTTCGTTGCTCATGCGACGTTTGAATTCGGCAGCCAGTTCCGGGAAGGCTTTGGCGTAAGCGGCAAATTTTTCATTCCACGCGGCTTCTTTCGCCTGGCCCGCTTCTTTAGCATCCCACTCGGCATAAATCTCAGACGGGATAACAAATGGCGGATACTCCCAACCCAGTTGCTTACGGGTCAAGGCCACTTCGTCGTCACCCAGTGGCGCGCCATGTGAATCATGGGTGCCCGCTTTGTTTGGTGAACCGAAACCAATCACGGTTTTGCACATCAGCAGTGAAGGCTTATCGGTTACGGCTTTCGCTTCTTCGATGGCTTTCGCGATCGCATCCGCGTTATGCCCATCCACACCGCGCACCACATGCCAGCCATAGGCTTCAAAACGCTTAGCGGTGTCATCGGTAAACCAGCCGTCGATATGGCCATCGATTGAAATACCGTTATCGTCATAGAAGGCCACCAGCTTACCGAGCTTCAGCGTACCGGCCAGTGAGCAGACTTCGTGTGAGATGCCTTCCATCATGCAACCATCGCCCATAAACACCCAGGTGTTATGGTCTACGATGTCATGACCCGGACGGTTGAACTGCGCCGCTAATGTGCGCTCAGCGATGGCAAAACCCACGGCATTGGCAATGCCCTGGCCCAGCGGACCGGTGGTGGTTTCCACACCAACGGTGTAGCCGTACTCAGGGTGACCCGGGGTTTTAGAGTGCAGCTGACGGAAGTTTTCCAGTTCGCTGATGGGCAAATCGTAACCGGTCAGATGCAGCAGGCTGTAGATCAGCATCGAACCGTGACCATTCGACAGCACAAAACGGTCGCGGTCAGCCCACAATGGGTTAGTTGGATTATGATTCAGGTAGCCACGCCATAACACTTCGGCGATATCCGCCATGCCCATAGGGGCACCCGGATGTCCCGATTTAGCTTTTTGCACTGCATCCATACTTAGCGCGCGAATGGCATTGGCAAGATCTTTACGAGAGGGCATCTTCTACTCCATTTCGGATTAACGATTTTCGCCTTAACCTTTTGTAATTAATCAGTTATCGGGCAAAGCGAGGGGAAACTTTCACAACAATGTACATGAAAAACGGCCTAAAAGTAATGTCGTAAAACGCGAAATATGCCCGGCGCGTTTGGCTTTTCCGGTAATGTCTGCTAGCAAAACGGTTTACCGCCGACTATAACCATTAAGTTCGATCACCAGCCACCGCGTCAGGTGATTGTTTTTTATCTTGTTACTATTGGGAAGATGGAATGAAAATTCAGAAAACGGTACTGGCTTTGGGGATGATCGCGCTGTTAAGCGGCTGCGAGGGGATGAATAACAACGGCCTGCTGCAGTCAGGTGCACAGGCTTTCCAGGCGTACACATTAAGCGATGCCCAGGTGAAGCAGTTGAGCGATCAATCCTGTGCCCAGATGGACAAAGACAATCAGGTCGCGCCGGCGAACAGCGAATACCAGCAACGTCTGAATAAAATCGCGGCCGCACTGGGCGACAACATTAACGGTACGCCGGCTAACTATAAGGTCTACCAGACCAAAGATGTGAATGCCTGGGCGATGGCCAACGGCTGTATACGCGTTTACAGCGGCCTGATGGACATGATGAACGACAATGAAGTGGAGGCGGTGCTGGGGCACGAAATGGGTCACGTCGCGCTGGGCCATACACGTAAAGCGATGCAGGTTGCCTTTACCACGACCGCCGCGCGCACCGCTGCCGCGTCCGTAGGAGGCATCATTGGCTCGCTGTCGCAGTCACAACTGGGCGATATGGGCGAAAAACTGGTGAATGCGCAGTTCTCCCAGACTCAGGAAACGCAGGCGGATGACTACTCTTACGATCTGCTTAAAAAACGGGGAATTGACCCTGTCGGATTAGCGACCAGCTTTGAAAAACTGGCGAAACTGGAACAGGGTCGCCAGAGCTCTATGTTCGATTCGCACCCTGATTCTGAAGCCCGCGCACAACACATTCGCGATCGTATCGCGGCAGACAGCAAGTAAGCCTGAATCAGCGGGATAACGCTGCGTTATCCCGCTGTGGCATTAGCCTTTGTTGGCGGCCTGAACGTGTAACATATCCAGTGCCAGCGTTGCGGCAGCCAGCGCGGTCAGATCGGCGTGATCATAGCCCGGGGCCACTTCCACCAGATCCATCCCGACAATATTCATGCCCTGCAAACCCCGAATCAACTTGGTCGCTTTGTCGGTCGTTAAGCCACCGATCACTGGCGTACCGGTACCCGGCGCATGCGCAGGGTCCAGGCAGTCAATGTCAAAGGTAAGGTAAACCGGCAGATCGCCAACGGTGCGCTTAATTTCCGCCAAGATATCGTCCACGCTGCGGTCGTTAACCTGCGCCGCATCCAGCACGTTAAAGCCCAGGCTCTTATCGAACTCGGTACGGATACCGATCTGGACGGAGTGCTGCGGATCGATCAGGCCCTCTTTTGGCGCCGTAAAGAACATGGTGCCATGGTCAAACGTGGGGCCGTTAGAATAGGTATCGGTATGCGCGTCGAAGTGCACCAGCGCCATTTTACCGAAGTGCTTCGCGTGGGCACGCAGTAGCGGCAGCGTGACGTAGTGATCGCCGCCAAGCGTCATCATACGTTTACCGTTAGCCAGCAGCTTCTCTGCGTGAGCCTGCAACTTGTCAGACAGGTCCTGAGAGTCGCCAAAGGCATAAACCAAATCGCCACAGTCGACGACATTCAGGCGCTGACGCAGGTCAAAATCCCACGGCCAGCGACAGCCTTCCCAGGCCAGATTCGTTGAAATCTGACGGATGGCACCAGGGCCAAGACGGCTGCCCGGACGGCCAGAGGTTGCTGCATCAAACGGAACGCCGGTGATCACCCACTCTGCGTCGCTGTCGTAAGGCTGAAAATTGACTGGAAAACGCATAAAACCAAAGGCGTTAGAAACCAGTGAATTGTCGTACTGATTACCGAGGGTATTGTACATAAGTCGTCCTCTGTTAATGTCTGAACCGGGCCGGGCCCGCACACCTTTCAGGTTGAGATAAAAAAAATCCCCTCCGCGTCGTTAGGCCCGACGAGGAAGGGATGTGTTGCCGCCGATTATCAACAATGTCCCGCCCGGCTGCAAGCGCTTCGCAGGGCGTTATTCGTCTTCTAAATACGTGTAGCCATAGAGACCGCTTTCAAACTCCTGCAGGAACTGCTCACGCAGGTCTTCGTCCAGTTCAGAGGTCTGAATCTGTTTACGGAACAGCGTCATCAGCTCATTGGGGTCCAGCTGCACATACTGCAACATGTCGGCCACGGTATCGCCTTCATCGGAAAGCTGTACTTCCACTTCGCCATCCTGGAATGCGAAGACATCCACCGCTTCGGTATCACCAAACAGGTTGTGCATGTTGCCCAGAATTTCCTGGTACGCGCCGACCATAAAGAAGCCCAGCATCGGTGGGTTCTCCACATCATATTCCGGCATCGGCATGGTCGTCGCGATGCCGTCGCCATCCACGTAATGATCGATGGTGCCATCGGAGTCACAGGTAATATCCAGCAGCACGGCCCGACGTTCGGGCTTTTTATTCAGGCCTTCCAGTGGCAGCACCGGGAACAGCTGATCTATGCCCCACGCGTCCGGCATCGACTGGAACAGCGAGAAGTTCACATAGATCTTATCCGCCATGCGCTCCTGCAGCTCATCAATAATCGGGAGATGTGCGCGGTTGCGGGGATCCAGATGCTGCTGAATATAATGGCAAATGCTCAGGTACAGCTGTTCAGCCCAGGCGCGCTGCTTAAGGCTGTAAATGCCTGACGAATAGCCGGTGTGAATATCAAACAGGTCCATCTGGCTGTCGTGCAGCCATTCACGCAGAGAGCGGCGCGTATTCGGCTCGTGCATCTCCTGCCAGGTTTCCCACATGCTCAGGATAGGACGCGGCGCATCATCGATATCGGGCGCTTCAGGTTTGCTGAATTCGTTCCGCTCAACACCAATGATGTTAGAGACCAGCACCGTATGGTGCGCCGTTACGGCGCGACCGGACTCGGTGATGACGGTAGGATGTTCAAGTCCGTGTTCGTCGCAGGCGGCACCGATGGCCCAGATAACATTATTAGCGTATTCATTCAGCCCGTAGTTTACCGAGCAGTCAGACTGTGAACGCGTCCCTTCATAATCCACGCCCAGGCCGCCGCCGACGTCGAAGCACTTAATGTTGACGCCCAGCTTCGCCAGCTCCACGTAAAAACGTGCCGACTCGCGCACGCCGGTGGCGATATCGCGAATATTCGCCATCTGAGAGCCAAGGTGGAAGTGCAGCAGTTGCAGGCTGTCAATGCGTCCGGCTTCGCGCATGATTTCAACCAGCTTCAGCACCTGCGTGGCAGACAGGCCAAATTTGGATTTCTCGCCACCGCTCGACTGCCATTTACCGGAACCTTGCGACGCCAGACGCGCACGAATGCCGAGGCGCGGCACCACATTCAGGCGTTCCGCTTCTTCCAGCACCAGACGCACTTCGGTCATCTTCTCCAGAACCAGATAAACCTTGTGCCCCATTTTTTCGCCGATCAGCGCCAGACGAATGTATTCACGATCTTTATAACCGTTACAGACAATCACTGAGCGGGTGTGGCCGGCATGCGCCAGCACCGCCATCAGTTCCGCTTTTGATCCGGCTTCAAGGCCCAACGGCTCACCGGAGTTCACCAGCGATTCAATCACGCGTTTGTGCTGGTTAACCTTGATGGGATAAACTAGGAAGTAGTCACCGGTATAGCCATAGGATTCACGCGCGCGTTTGAACGCGGCGTTGATTGAGCGCAGGCGGTGCTGAAGGATCTGCGGAAAACAGAACAACGCCGGCAGACGCTGGCCTTGCGCCTCACGTTCTTTCACCAGTTTTGCCAGATCAACGCGCACGTCCGGGCGATCCGGGTCGGGACAGACACTAATATGACCCAGTTCATTCACGTCATAATAGTTATTGCCCCACCAGGCAATGTTATAGGTCCGCAGCATCAGGCTGGCGTCCTGATCGTTCATCGCCACCTCCTGCATAGAGCGGAGAGCACCTTGTTCGCCAGCTGACGAACCCTTGATATTATTCATGCCGTCAGACATCACGAACCTCAATTTTCCGTTGAAAGATAATACTGTAATCCGACTCAACAGCCGGATGTAGGGAAATTCGTTGCCACATATTACGTCATGCTCTGTCAGCGTCACGCGCCCAGATAATCCCCTTGCATGACCTAAGTGTAAAACACTCCGCCACGACAGGGGAAAAAAGGGCCGCGAATAATTCACACCACGTCGGTCGGGCCACTTGCCCACGTTGACGTGTCAGAGGTTAGCCAGCGCTTGTGTCGGGATAATTACCGAAGCGAATAAAAGGGTGGCAGGAAAGAAATAAAGACGGGAAACAGGATAACGCTGACGCAAAGCCAGCACGCAAAGAAGCCGTGAAGGAGAAGATAAGGCTCATGACGTGTATCACCTCTGCACATGACGCCGTCATGTGACAGACCATCAGGGTGAAAGCCAGACAGTGGTCTGACGGGCGCGACGCGATAGCGCGTCATCCTTTTTCTGCTGCAAACGCAGCGGCGTTTTATACAATTTACGCCTGAAAAATGCAAAGAGATTATTCGCTTAATGCTGGCCCTGCCCGCAGCATTATTCACTACTCAGCACCAGGCCGGCAGTGCATCAGAAAAAAGGGCTGGTAATTCGCTCATCTCGTAACCTAAAATAGACGTCCAGATGGTTTTCCATCTAAACAGGTTAATATCCAGGCGGTGTTGGCCTGGCGTGCTGACACTACCTGACTGCTCTCGGCTTTGCCTTAAGGGGCGTTAAGTCAGCTAACACTCACTTGCGCTACGCAGTCGAACTCAAACCATTGGTAAGGTAAAGAACATAATGGCTAAACATCTTTTTACATCCGAGTCCGTATCAGAAGGACATCCTGATAAAATCGCTGACCAGATTTCCGATGCGGTGCTTGATGCGATCCTGGAGCAGGATCCTAAAGCGCGCGTGGCCTGCGAAACGTACGTGAAGACCGGTATGGTTCTGGTCGGCGGCGAAATCACGACCAGCGCCTGGGTTGATATCGAAGAAATCACCCGTAATACCGTACGTGAAATCGGCTATGTTCATTCCGATATGGGCTTTGATGCCAATTCCTGCGCTGTGTTAAGCGCCATCGGTAAACAATCTCAGGACATCAACCAGGGCGTTGACCGCAGCGATCCGCTGGAACAGGGTGCAGGCGATCAGGGCCTGATGTTCGGCTACGCGACCAACGAAACCGACGTGCTGATGCCCGCCCCGGTAACCTATGCGCATCGTCTGGTTCAGCGTCAGGCTGAAGTCCGCAAAAATGGCACGCTGCCATGGCTGCGCCCGGATGCGAAAAGCCAGGTCACTTTCCAGTATGACAATGGCAAGATTGTAGGCATCGACGCAGTCGTGCTCTCGACTCAGCACAGCGAAGCCATCAGCCAGAACGATCTGCAGGAAGCGGTGATGGAAGAAATCATCAAGCCGGTACTGCCTTCTGAGTGGCTGAACGCGTCCACCAAATACCACATCAACCCAACCGGCCGTTTTGTTATCGGCGGTCCAATGGGTGACTGCGGCCTGACCGGTCGTAAAATCATTGTCGATACCTACGGCGGGATGGCGCGTCACGGTGGCGGCGCATTCTCAGGTAAAGATCCCTCAAAAGTTGACCGCTCCGCGGCGTACGCTGCGCGCTATGTTGCCAAAAATATCGTGGCGGCTGGCCTGGCCGATCGGTGTGAGATTCAGGTTTCCTACGCCATCGGCGTGGCAGAGCCGACATCTATCATGGTGGAAACCTTTGGTACCGAGAAAGTCTCTACTGAACAGCTGACGCTGCTGGTCCGTGAATTCTTTGACCTGCGTCCATACGGTCTGATTCAGATGCTGGATCTGCTGCACCCAATCTATAAAGAAACGGCTGCTTACGGTCACTTTGGCCGCGAACATTTCCCATGGGAAAAAACCGACAAAGCGGCACAGCTGCGCGAGGCCGCTGGCCTGTAAGCATCGGTGAGCAAGTGCACCTGAAAGCCCTGCCCGATGGCGGGGCTTTTTTATGAGCTTTATCCCGCATTCGTCCTCCGCTTTTTTCCTGCGGCACATTTTTTTAACTCAACTACACTTTCTTTCAGTTTGTACCCTGCCCTTGTGTTAACGATTACAATTTGAAACGCTTTAAATATCGGCTATTTAGGAATTTATCGCCGTAGTTATTCTTTTAAAAATGCGTTATTTTCAGCGTCATCTGATAGGCGTTAATCAGGACATTGTCAGAAACTTCGAGGGTACTATACCTCACTGGTTACTTGACCTTTCTGGGTTGTAAATGCTGGATTTCAGGGTTTCAGCATGTGTAAGCGATTACATCAATGTGATCGGGCTCACTTTTAACCCAGATAAGGTTTTTTAACATCGATAACAACAATGATGGATAATTTGGAGGCAACCATGCCTGGCAACTCACATAAAAGCAGAACCTCAAATAAGGCAATGACCTTATTTGTCTGCTTTCTGGCAGCGCTCGCAGGCCTGCTCTTTGGGCTGGATATCGGCGTTATCGCAGGTGCCCTGCCCTTTATCGCTAAGGACTTTAATGTTACTGCCCACCAACAGGAGTGGATTGTCAGCTCCATGATGTTTGGTGCAGCCATTGGTGCTATCGGCAGCGGCTGGATGTCATCACGTCTGGGCCGTAAAAAAAGCCTGATGGCCGGTGCGATTCTGTTTGTCATTGGATCACTCTGGTCAGCGATGGCACCTAATCCGGAAATGTTGATCTGCGCGCGCGTCCTGTTAGGTCTCGCCGTGGGTGTCGCCTCGTATACCGCGCCACTTTACCTTTCTGAAATCGCACCAGAGAAAATCCGCGGCAGCATGATCTCGCTGTACCAGCTGATGATTACCATCGGTATTCTGGGTGCGTATCTCTCCGATACCGCATTTAGCTTTACCGGAAACTGGCGCTGGATGCTGGGCGTGATCACGATCCCTGCCATTCTGCTGCTGATTGGTGTGTTCTTCCTGCCGAACAGCCCGCGCTGGCTGGCGGCGAAAGGCAACTTCCGCGACGCACAGCGTGTTCTGGATCGTCTGCGTGACACCAGTGAACAGGCAAAACGCGAACTGGATGAGATCCGCGAAAGCCTGAAAGTGAAGCAGTCTGGCTGGGGTCTGTTTACCAATAACGCCAACTTCCGCCGCGCGGTCTTCCTCGGCATTCTGCTTCAGGTGATGCAGCAGTTCACCGGGATGAACGTCATCATGTATTACGCGCCGAAAATCTTTGAGATCGCCGGTTTTGCGAATACGACTCAGCAGATGTGGGGAACGGTTATTGTCGGTCTGGTTAACGTACTGGCCACCTTCATCGCCATTGGCCTGGTGGATCGCTGGGGCCGTAAGCCTACGCTGATTCTGGGCTTCCTGGTCATGGCTGCCGGTATGGGCATCCTGGGCACTATGCTGCACATGGGCATCCATACACCAGGCGCGCAGTACTTCGCCATTGGTATGCTGCTGATGTTTATCGTGGGCTTCGCCATGTCAGCCGGTCCGTTGATTTGGGTACTGTGTTCCGAAATTCAGCCGCTTAAAGGGCGTGATTTTGGTATCACGGTTTCAACCACCACCAACTGGATTGCCAATATGATCGTTGGCGCAACCTTCCTGACCATGCTGAACACGCTGGGTAATGCACCGACCTTCTGGGTTTACGCGCTGCTGAACGTGTTCTTTATTGTGCTCACCGTTATGCTCATTCCGGAGACCAAAAACGTGTCGCTGGAACATATTGAACGTAACCTGATGGCGGGTAAAAAACTGCGCGATATCGGCCAGTAAATTCCTTCGCGCCCGCGTCCGTGAAAGCCAGTCAGTGTAAACTGACTGGCTTTTTTTAACCCTTTACCCACGCCAACAGCTCAGCGTATTCACGCTAAAACCCTGCCACGCCTGGCTTGCGCCGCCCCGCTTCGCTTTTCTTTCGTTAAAGTCGAAAAAATATACGCCGATAAATGACCTGACGTTTCCCTTATAAAAATCCGTTTTCAGACTTTATTTTCATCAGGAAATCCAATGAACAACCCCAGCGTAAAAAAGACAATGAGCACCCGGGCTCAGATGCTGCTGGCAGGGGGAATGACGATTGTCGTGGGCTTTGCAGCGACCATCGGATTGCTCAGCTGGCAGTCTTCAAAAGCGCAAAAATCTCTGGCCGCTGACTACCTGCAACAAATTGCTGCCAGCCATGCCGGACAAATTCAACAGGAACTGACGCATGCACTGGACGCGGCACAAAACCTGGGGCAAAGCCTTGCCGCGCTGCCTGCGGCCGGCGTGACCGATCGCAACGTTGCCCATAAGCTCATGGAATATGCCCTGCAGAAAAATCCTGACTTTGTATCGATGACCGTGGTGTTCGAACCCAACGCCTTCGACGGTCGTGACAGTGCTTTCGCCGGCCAGCAGGGAATGCCACCCGAGGGGCGCTATGCCTGGTATATTGATCGGGATAAAGACGGGCATTTTAAAATGAATCCGGCGCTGGATTTTTTACAACCCGGTGCGGGCAATTACTATCTGCTGCCGAAAGAAACGCTTAAAGACACGCTGATTGAACCCTACAGCTTCGCCTATGATGGTGCGAAACCCGAGTGGTTAACCTCAGTCGCCACGCCTGTCATGGTGAACGATAAGCTAAAACTGGTCGTCAGCTCGGATATTCTGCTGTCGTCTATCCAGAAAAAAATCAACCAGATCAAACCCTGGCAAGGCACCGGTTACGCGCTGCTGATTTCGAACAGCGGTAACGTGATTTCCTCCCCCGATACAAGTGAAGCGGGCAAGAAATGGCCGGGGAACGTAAACAGCACCAGTACCAACGTGACGGAGCAATACGATCCGGTGCTCAAAGAACAGGCCATGTATACGTGGTATCCCGTGCGCGTTGGGAAAAGTGATAAACCCTGGTATGTCGGGATCGTGGCGCCCGTCAGTCAGGTGATGGCGGCCGCTGACCGCCAGCTGTACTGGGCAATCGGGCTGATGATCATCAGCATCCTGTCGGTGGGTGCCGTACTGGGGCTGCTGTTCAGTCGCAAAGTGATACGCCCGCTGGGTGGTGAACCGGCAGAGGCTGCGCGTATCGCGCTGACTGTGGCTGAGGGGCGGTTAAACAACAGCATTGGCGTTGCGCCCGACGATAGCCGTAGTCTGTTCTACGCGTTGAGTACCATGCAGTCACAGCTTAGGACGATGGTCGGCCAAATCAAAGATGCCAGCCTCTCTGTCCAGCAGGGCGCGGGCGAAATCGCCAGCGCCAACCTGAACCTGTCCTCCCGAACTGAGGAGCAGGCTGCCGCCCTGGAGGAAACTGCGGCCAGCATGGAACAGATTAGCGCGGCCATTCGTATGAACGCTGACAACGCACAACAGGCGACAGGCCTGACGGAAAATGCCACCCGTATCGCTAACCGTGGCGAAACGCTGGTGGATCAGGTCGTGACAACCATGGCGAAGATCGATGAAAGCTCGCAGAAAATTGGTGATATCACCACGCTGATTAACAGCATTGCTTTCCAGACCAATATTCTGGCGCTTAACGCCGCCGTTGAAGCGGCACGTGCAGGGGAACAGGGACGCGGATTTGCCGTGGTGGCCTCAGAAGTGCGTAACCTGGCGCAGCGCACCACCAGTGCCGTAAAGGACATCGCCGCCCTGATTGAAGAGTCAGCGCTGCGCGTCGAGAATGGCGTTGTGCTGGTCAATGATGCGGGCAAAACCATGCATGAAATGACAAATGCCGTTTCATCCGTGCAGCGCATCATCGGTGAAATTGTTGCCGCATCCGATGAACAGGCGCGCGGTATCGCTCAGGTCACCATTGCCGTTAATGAAATGGACGGCACGACTCAGCAAAATGCGGCACTGGTTCAGCAGATGTCGGCGGCCTCCAGTTCGCTTGAGGATCAGGCCCGCCAGCTGGCACAAACCGTCGCGCAGTTCCATTAAGCCGTGGCGATGTCCGTCGTGACAGACGGGCATCGCCATCTTTGCCCCGCGCATTCATATTGAGTTCCGCCTCTGCGGCGCTTATGCTGAGCGCCATGAAAACACCTCGTCTTCCGATTGCCCTGCAACAAGCCGTTATGCGCGCCCTGCGTGATGCTCTTGAGCGCGCTAATCGCATGCTTGAACGCACCTACCCTGAGCCCACGCTGGTTTATCAGCAACGGGGCACCGCCGCCGGTACCGCCTGGCTGGAAAAATGGGAGATTCGCCTCAATCCTGTGCTGCTGCTGGAGAACCAACAGGCGTTTATTGATGAAGTCGTTCCTCACGAACTGGCCCATTTGCTGGTGTGGAAGACCTTTGGTCGCGTGGCACCGCACGGGAAAGAGTGGAAGTGGATGATGGAAACCGTCCTCGGTGTTCCGGCCCAGCGTACCCACCGTTTTGAAGTCGCGTCCGTCCGTAGTCGCACCTTTGCCTACCGCTGTCAGTGTCAGCAGCACCACCTTACCGTACGGCGTCATAATCGCGTGATTCGCGGCGAAAGCGAATACCGCTGTGTCCATTGCGGCAACGTATTAAAAGCCGGCCTTTTCCTTCCATCCTGACCGGATTCTCATTCCGCCTGCCCCCGCATTCTGGTACCCTGCCGCCCTTTTTAGGATCAAGGTGATAACTGGAATATGTCTCACAAAATAATCATGACCGCCGCGCTGCTGCTGGCCTCCTTTCATGCCACCGCGCTTAACCTGAATAATTACTATCAGAATAATTTTCAGCAGGCAAAAGCTTATGCGGCCGAGATTAACGCCGATGCACCGGGCAGTTTTTATTGCGGCTGCAAAATGACCTGGCACGGTAAAAAGGGCGAACCTGATCTGAGCAGTTGCGGTTATCAACCGCGTAAAAATGCCAACCGTGCCGCGCGCATCGAGTGGGAGCACGTGATGCCTGCCTGGGAGTTCGGTCATCAACGTCAGTGCTGGCAGAATGGTGGACGCAAAAACTGCAGTAAAGATGCCGACTATCGCCATATGGAGACCGATCTGCACAATCTGCAACCGGCAATAGGGGAAGTAAACGGCGACCGGGGTAACTTTGCTTACAGCCAGTGGAACGGGACAGAGAAGCAATATGGTCAGTGCAGCATGCACATTGATTTTAAAAACAAACAGGCAGAGCCACCAGAACGGGCCCGCGGTGCCATCGCGCGCACCTACTTCTATATGCGCGATCAATATCATCTGCGCTTGTCGCGCCAGCAAACCCAGCTATTTACGGCCTGGAACAAGCTCTATCCGGTCAGCCAGTGGGAATGCGAGCGAGACCAACGTATCGCACGGGTACAGGGGAATCATAATCCTTATGTGCTCGAAGCTTGCAAGCGTTAAAATCCCTGCCCTAAACTAACTGTCTTTACGGCCTCGCCGCGTGGATCGCGCGGCGTTTTGCTCTCAGGTACTTTATGCGCATACCTCGCATTTTTCACTCACAGCCGCTGCATGTTGGCAGTGAGATTACACTGGATGACGATGCCTCTAACCATGTTGGTCGCGTATTACGCATGACCAGCGGACAGCATCTGGAACTGTTTGATGGCAGTAATCTGACTTTCGCGGCAGAAATCACGCAAGTTGATAAAAAACGTGTAAAAGTATCCATCACAACGAGTCAGACTGACGATCGTGAATCGCCCCTTTATCTCCATCTCGGCCAGGTGATGTCGCGTGGCGAAAAAATGGAATTTACCATCCAGAAATCAATCGAACTGGGCGTTAATGTCATCACGCCGCTGTTTTCTGAGCGCTGTGGTGTCAAACTGGACGCCGAACGTCTGGCGAAAAAAATTCAGCAATGGCAAAAGATTGCGATTGCCGCCTGTGAACAGTGTGGCCGTAACCGGGTACCGGAAATCCGTCCGGCGATGACGCTGGAAGCCTGGTGCAGTGAAGCGGAAAGTGGGTTAAAACTGAATCTGCATCCGCGCGCCAGCCACAGTATTAACACCTTGCCCCAACCGGTCGAGCGCGTCAGGTTGCTGATTGGCCCGGAAGGTGGGCTGTCCGCTGAAGAAATTGCCATGACGGCACAGCATGGATTTACGGATATTTTGCTTGGCCCACGCGTTTTACGCACCGAAACCACCGCGCTGACGGCCATTACGGCACTTCAGGTGAGGTTTGGCGACCTGGGTTAAGCGATACTTTTAGCACGTTCAGGTCATGCAGCCTCACCGCCAGCCTGAAAGATCAGCCCCTTTTGCCCGAACGGAACGAGACGGTTAGTGCCGCCTCCTTCAGGAGAGAATAATGATTAAGCTTGGCTTCGTGATGGACCCGATCGCATCCATCAACATTAAGAAAGACTCCAGCTTTGCAATGCTGCTGGAAGCCCAGCGCCGGGGCTACGAAATTCACTATATGGAGATGAACGATCTCTCCCTGCGCGGCGGCGTGGCCTTTGCCCGCACGCGCCTGCTCAGCGTGGAACAGAATGCCGCGAGCTGGTACCAGTTTGGCAGCGAACAGCAGATCAAACTGGCCGATCTTGATGTCGTCCTGATGCGCAAAGACCCACCGTTCGATACCGAATTCATCTATTGCACCTACATTCTGGAACGTGCCGAAGAACAGGGCACGCTGATCGTTAACAAGCCGCAAAGCCTGCGCGACTGCAATGAAAAACTCTATACCGCCTGGTTTGCCGAATTTACGCCGGATACGCTGGTGACCCGTTCGAAGCAGCAACTCCGTGCATTCTGGCAGGAGCATGGCGATGTGATTATGAAGCCGCTGGACGGCATGGGTGGCGCATCCATCTTTCGCGTGAAGCACGATGACCCAAACTTTGGCGTAATCGCCGAAACGCTGACAGAGCATGAAAGCCGCTACTGCATGGCGCAAAATTATCTGCCAGCGATCAAAGAGGGCGACAAACGCGTACTGGTCGTCGATGGCGAACCCGTTCCCTATTGCCTGGCGCGTATCCCTCAAGGCGGTGAAACCCGTGGTAACCTGGCCGCCGGTGGACGCGGTGAAGCGCGCCCGCTGAGCGAAAGTGACTGGGCGATCGCCCGCAAAGTCGGACCCACGCTTAAAGCCAAAGGCTTGATTTTTGTCGGACTCGATATTATTGGTGATAGACTGACAGAAGTTAACGTGACCAGCCCAACATGCATTCGTGAAATCGAGGCCGCTTTCCCTGTGTCCATCACCGGTATGCTGATGGATGCCATTGAGAAGCGTCTGGGCTCAGCATAACGCTGGGACCATGCTCCGTGATCAACCCAACACCGGTGCTGACTTTACGCACCGGTTATCTTTGGTAAAGCATGTGAGAATGAATTTACAGCATCACTTTTTGATTGCCATGCCAGCGTTGCTGGATCCCTTTTTCAAACGTTCTGTGGTCTACATTTGCGAGCACAACGAAGAAGGGGCAATGGGGCTGATTATTAACAAGCCTATGGAAAACCTGACGGTTGAAGGCATTTTGAAAAAGCTCAAGATTGCCGAGGAAAACCGCGATCCGGCAATCAACCTGGATAAGCCGGTATTCAGCGGCGGCCCGCTGGCAGAAGATCGCGGGTTTATCCTGCACTCTGCCCAGCGCACGTTTACCTCCAGCATCCGTGTCTCAGACAACACGGTGATCACGACATCACGCGATGTCCTGGAAGCCATAGGTACCGCCGATCAGCCCGATCATGTTCTGGTGGCGCTGGGCTATTGTGCCTGGGAAAAAGATCAGCTTGAAAATGAGCTGATGGAAAACGCCTGGCTGACCACCCCCGCAAACAGCAATATTCTGTTTCAGACGCCCATCGCTGAGCGCTGGCGCGAAGCGGCACGAAGCATCGGGGTGGATATTCACAATATGGCCAGCGATGCAGGTCACGCCTGATGACACATCAAACCTTGTTAGGCTTCGACTTCGGCACCAAAAGCATTGGCGTTGCCGTCGGGCAGCAGCTGACGGGCAGCGCCCGTCCGTTAAGTGCCCTCAAAGCACAGGACGGTACGCCTGACTGGCTGCAAATCGAAAAGTTGCTGAAAGAGTGGCAGCCTGATTTTGTGGTGGTGGGATTGCCGCTTAATATGGACGGCAGCGAACAGCCACTGACCGCGCGTGCGCGCAAGTTTGCCAACCGCTTACACGGGCGTTTCGGCATTCGCGTGGAGCTGCAGGACGAACGCCTCAGTACCGTTGAAGCCCGTGCGGGCCTGTTTGAGCGTGGCGGTTACCGTGCGCTGAACAAAGGGTCGGTCGATTCACAGTCAGCGGCCATTATCCTGCAGGACTGGTTCGACACTCACTAGCGAATGACCCCTTCAGCCTGACGGGCTGCGCGGCTCTGTTCGAATGTCTGCATCCCGGCCCGAGCGCCGGTTTGCAGAAGCGCCGGAATCTGATGCATTTTGCCTTCCCGAATCAGATTGACCACAGCACTGGTCGCCATCAATACTTCAAACAGCCCGGTCCTCTTCTCATCACAGGCTGGCACCAGTTGCTGCGCGATCACTGCGTTGAGGCTGCTTGCCAGTTGAGTGCGCACCAGATTTTTTTCTTCCGCAGGAAACACATCCACCAGCCTGTCTACCGCCTGCACCGCACCGCGCGTGTGCAGCGTGGCCAGCACCAGATGGTCGGTTTCTGCGGCAGTGAGCGCCTGACGAATGGTATCGCTGTCGCGCAGTTCCCCCAGCATAATAACGTCAGGATCTTCCCTGAGTGCGGCTTTCAGGCCCTGGCTGAAACTCCGGCAATGCACACCGACTTCACGCTGTTGAATCAGGGATTGCTGACTGCGATGGATAAACTCAATCGGGTCCTCCAGGGTCAGGATATGGCGGGCCTGCTGCCGGTTAATCGCATCCACCATTGCCGCGAGGGTGGTCGACTTACCGCTGCCCGTCGCCCCGGTGATTAATATCAGTCCGTCCCGTTTCTTTAGTAACGCCTGCACCCCTTCCGGTACGCGCAGATCGGTCAGCGTCGGGCATTCGCTGGCGATGTTGCGTAGCGCCAGAGACAGCCCGTTACGCTGCATAAACAGGTTGGCGCGCAGGCGCTGTCCCGCCGCCAGGGTCAACGCGAAATCCAGTTGCCCTTCCCGCTTAAGTTGCTGCTGCTGTTCGCTGTCCAGCCACACCGACGTAAACTGCGCCATCCAGTCAGGTGACAGCGCAGACCGATCGGGCAGCGGCTCCAGCCTGCCCTGACGCCGCCAGTACGGCAAATGTCCGCTACAAAGGTGCAGATCGGCAGCGTTATGCTTTACACTAAGCGCCACGATTTCATCCAGATTCATTGTGTTCTCCCGACTATGACTTCAATCCAGCACAACCTACAGCAAGTCCGCCAGCGAATCGCCGCTGCTGCAAGGCGTTGCGGCCGGGCTCCCGAAGAAATTACGCTACTTGCAGTGAGCAAAACGAAACCTGCGAGCGCAGTCAAAGAAGCGGCGGCGGCGGGTCAGCTCGCGTTCGGGGAAAATTACGTTCAGGAAGGGGTTGAAAAGGTTCAGGCGCTGACCTCACATCCCAATCTGATATGGCACTTCATTGGCCCGCTGCAGTCCAATAAAAGCCGACTGGTGGCAGAACACTTTGCCTGGTGCCACACCCTTGATCGTCTGAAGATTGCACAGCGGTTTAACGATCAGCGGCCTGAACATCTGGCACCGCTCAATGTGCTGATTCAGGTAAATATCAGTGACGAAAACAGCAAATCTGGCATCATGCTGGAGGCCGTCGACGAACTGGCGCAGGCTATTGCCGCGATGCCGCGTTTGCGTTTGCGCGGGCTGATGGCGATTCCGGCACCCGAACAGGATTATCAGAAACAGCTGGCGGTATGCCAGCAAATGGCTGATGCATTTCACCAGTTAAAACAGCACTATAGTGATGTTGATACGCTGTCGATGGGAATGAGTGATGATATGGAGGCGGCGATTGCCGCAGGCAGCACCCTGGTGCGCATTGGCACCGCAATATTTGGCGCACGTGATTACACACAGCCTTCACAACAATAATTGAGGAACTTCATGTTAACAATGACGTTTTTGGTAAAAACGCTAATCGATCTCTACGTCATGGTGCTGTTGCTGCGCATCTGGATGCAGTGGTCACGTTGCGATTTTTATAATCCGCTTGCCCAGTTTGTCGTGAAGATCACTCAGCCGATTGTGAAACCGTTGCGTCGCATTCTGCCTGCGTTGGGTCCGATTGATACGGCTTCTCTGCTGCTGGCGTTTGTGCTCACTACGCTGAAATATCCGCTTCTGCTGCTGATTCAGGTCGGCGTGTTCTCTGTCGATCCCGCTAACTTGTTGGTCGGCCTGCTGTCGCTACTGAAATCCGCAGGTTATCTGGTGTTCTGGGTCATTATTATCCGTTCCCTGATGAGCTGGATCAGCCAGGGCCGCGGTCCGATGGACTATGTGCTGATTCAGCTGACAGAGCCGTTAATGGCGCCGATTCGCCGCATTCTGCCCGCGATGGGCGGCATCGACTTCTCCGCCATGATCGTCATTCTGGTGCTGTATGCCCTGAATTTCCTCGGCATGGACCTGTTCCCGGGTCTCTGGTATTTGCTGTAAATGAACCAAACTGGAACTGTTATGCAAAAAGTTGTTCTTGCCACCGGTAATCCCGGCAAAGTCCGTGAACTGGCGGATCTGCTCTCCGCCTTTGGACTGGATATCGTGGCGCAAACCGACCTCGGCGTTGAATCCGCCGAGGAGACCGGCCTGACCTTTATTGAAAACGCCATCCTGAAAGCGCGCCATGCCGCGCAGGTGACCGGGCTGCCCGCTATCGCAGATGACTCCGGGCTGGCCGTCAACGCGCTGGGCGGCGCACCGGGCATTTATTCGGCCCGCTATGCCGGTGACGACGCCAGTGACCAACAGAACTTGGAAAAGCTGCTTCAGGCGCTGGAAAGCACCCCGGACGGACAGCGTCAGGCCCAGTTCCACTGCGTGCTGGTGTATTTACGTCACGCTGCCGATCCGACGCCGCTGGTATTTCACGGCGCCTGGGACGGCGAAATCACCCGCACCCCAGCCGGTGAAGGCGGCTTCGGCTACGACCCGGTGTTTTACATTCCGGCATTGGGTAAAACCGCCGCCGAACTGACAAAAGCAGAGAAAGGAAAAGTCTCTCATCGAGGTAAAGCATTGACGCTGTTACTGGAAGCGATGCGTAATGCCTGATTTACCCCCGCTGAGTTTATATATCCATATTCCCTGGTGCGTCCAGAAATGCCCTTACTGCGATTTTAATTCTCACGCGTTAAAAGATGAGGTGCCGCACATTGAGTATGTGCAGCACCTGCTGCGCGATCTTGAAAACGATCTGCCGCTGATTCACGGACGTGACGTGCGCACGATATTTATCGGTGGCGGAACGCCAAGCCTGTTAAGCAGTAGCGCGATGCAGATGCTGATGGATGGCGTACGCGCGCGCCTGACGCTGGCAGAAGGGGCAGAGATTACGATGGAGGCGAATCCAGGCACGGTGGAAGCCGACCGTTTCAGCGCCTATCAGCGCGCCGGGATTAACCGTATCTCCATTGGGGTACAAAGCTTTAGCCCGCAGAAGCTGGAACGTCTCGGTCGCATCCATGGTCCCGAGGAAGCGAAGCGCGCCGCGGCGCTGGCGCAGGGCCTGAACCTGCGCAGCTTTAACCTCGATCTGATGCACGGTTTGCCCGACCAGTCACTGACGGAAGCGCTGGACGATTTGCGTCAGGCGATTGCGCTTAATCCTCCGCATTTGTCCTGGTATCAGCTGACCATCGAACCGAATACGTTGTTTGGCTCACGTCCGCCTAAATTGCCCGACGACGATGCGTTGTGGGACATCTTTGAGCAGGGACATCAGCTGCTGACCGCTGCCGGTTATGAGCAATATGAAACGTCGGCCTATGCCAAACCGGGATACCGCTGTGAGCACAACCTGAATTACTGGCGCTTTGGCGATTATCTTGGGATTGGCTGTGGTGCCCATGGCAAGCTGACCCAACCCGATGGCCGTATTGTTCGCACGGTCAAAGTGCGCCATCCGCGGGGTTTTATGAAGGGCAACTATCTCGATAAACAGTACGAGGTAGCAGACAGTGACAAGCCGTTCGAGTTCTTTATGAACCGTTTCCGGTTGCTGGAGCCTGCGCCACGCGCTTCATTCAGCCGCTATACCGGGCTGAATGAAGCGCTGATTCGTCCACAGCTCGATCAGGCTATTGCCGCAGGTTACATCACTGAAACAGCGGACATCTGGCAAATTACCGAGAAGGGCAAACTGTTTCTGAACTCGCTACTGGAACTGTTCCTGGCCGACGAGTAACGCGCTTCGGGTTCGGCGTGCAAACTGCGGCTGTATGAAGGAGGCCGAATCCTTATCCGCGCTCGGTATTCTGTCTCAGTTGCAACAACCGGGTATTGATGATGGCAATGTTCACTTCGCAGGGCATGCCATCATCCAGATAAACCGTCTCATTAATCTCCAGCGCCGCCTCATTCGCACTAAAATTCAGCAGTCTGAGTTGCTCACTGTCGGTCACGTTAATCGCATTAAGCTGCTGTTCGCGGCGCTGAATCTTTTTGCCGGTGATTTGTTCAATGTAAGAGTATTTCGAGATTTCCAGCCGGCCAAACTCCATGCTGCTGAACAGGCTGACAGGCAGGTGGATATATTCCAGCGCCACGGGAATATCGTCAAAGCACATCAGTCGAAGAATTTTGTATATCTGATCGCTGTTTCTGATACGTAACGCCTGCGCCATCTCCGGTCCGGGCACCTTGATGATGCTGGCAGTGAGCACCTTCCTGACCGCTTTATGGCCTTTTTTATGAGCCTGATAATCGAAGGGCGAAAGCGCATGGAACCGGCCAGCGTGATTGCTCTTGCCGATAGAACCGACAAACAGTCCCGACCCCTTCACGCGATAAATACGCTGCTGCTCAATCAGAATACGGGTTGCTTCCCGTACCGTCGCCCGGGTGATACCGATGTTCTTTGCTATCGCAATTTCGGTATCCAGCTTGTCGCCCGGCAGCAGTCCGTCCTGCATGATCTTGGTCAGAATATAGTCGACAACCTCTTTTTGTTTCTCTGTTATGCCATCGAACATCACGCTGTTCCCGAATAGTAAGCCCGTGCCTGCGGTGCGCCGCCGCATCGCCTGTATGCCTGATTTCCGTCACTGCGTATGAGTGAGACAGGAACCAGTGTGATCCAGCTAACGATTTTGCACTCCGGTGTCGCCTGTCCAGCCAGAATTGATTCTGGCATATTGTATCTGTACAGGTCGAGGTGCATCATCAAGATGACTAGACACGTTAAACATGTCTATACGTATAAATAAATTTTTGCAACAGGCAATTGTCAGAACTGACGCCTGCTTTAGCAATAAAAGTCATTACTAATCAAATAATTGGTTTTGACTTTTTATCTACCCTGACGTGTGTGGAAGAGAATCAGGAAAAACAAACAGGTTGACCGCCTGAAAAAGGCAAAAAGCTGACTGTACATCTTGCAATGACAAGCAGCCTGCCTGCTGGCCCAACTTTTTTATCCAGGACACCGTATGGCAAATCTTACCCAATGGCTGAATGCTGAAAAAATTCAATACATTGAGCGCGTTTCCGACTGGAAAGAGGCGATTCAGGTCACCGGTAATCCTCTCTGCCGTGAAGGCGCTATTTCGCAGGATTACATTGACACCATCGTCCGGCTCAAAGAAGAGACCGGCCCCTACTTCGTGATCGCCCCTCGAATCGCGATGCCACATGCGCGTCCTGAACAGGGCGCGAAGAAACTGGGCTTGTCCGTCGTGAAACTGGCAACCCCTGTCAACTTTGATGCTGATGAAAACGATCCTGTCGACATCCTTTTTATGTTCTCGGCCCCTGACAGCAACAGCCATATCGAGATGATTTCGCAGCTGGCTGAAGTGCTGACAACGAGGACATCATGCAACGCGTTTATCACGCACAAAGCCAGCAGGAACTGTGCACGGTTCTGCTGGCAGACCACCTTATCAGTTAACAATTTCAAATAAGAAGAGGTAGTTATGAAAATTATGGCAGTGTGTGGTTCAGGCCTGGGAAGCAGCTTCATGATGGAAATGAACATCAAAAAAGTGCTTAAAGCGATTGATATGACGGCGGAGGTCGAACATGCCGACCTCGGCTCGGTGACGCCGGACGTCGCAGATGTATTCGTGATGGCAAAAGACATTGCCTACAGCGCTAATCTGCCCCCGGAAAAAGTCATTATCATCAACAACATCATCGACCTGAAAGAAGTTGAGCAGAAAATTCGCGACTACTTCAACAAATAACACCGTTATCCCCTTTGATAAGAACACTTACCGCTGAGGTTATTATGTTTATACAAAACCTTTTACTGGTAGTTGTCGATGTGCTGAAAGTCCCTTCGATTCTGGTCGGGTTAGTCGCGATGTTCGGCCTGATCGCGCAGCGCAAGCCGTTGCCGGATGTGATAAAGGGAACGGTAAAAACGATTCTGGGCTTTTTAGTGCTGGCAGGCGGTGCCACCGTTCTGGTGGGCTCGCTGACGCCGCTCGGCGATATTTTTAAGCACGCATTCAACGTTCAGGGCATTATTCCTAATAACGAAGCGATGGTATCCATCGCGCTGGCGAAATACGGCGCGCCTACCACGCTGATTATGGCGTTCGGCATGGTGGCAAACATTACCGTCGCCCGCTTTACCCGCCTGAAATATATCTATCTCTCTGGCCACGTCACCTTCTATATGGCCTGTATGATTGCCATTATTCTGTCCGTTGCCGGTTTTGAAGGTGTGCAGCTGATTTATACCGGTTCGCTGACGCTGGGCATGCTGATGGCCTTTTTCCCGGCCCTGGCTCAGCCCTATATGCGTAAAATTATCGGTCACGATCAGGTTGCGCTGGCTCATACCGGCACGGTGGGTTATGTCCTGTCAGGCTGGATAGGCTCTATAGTGGGCAAAGGTTCAAAGTCCACCGAAGAGATGAACATGCCCAAAAACCTGAGCTTTTTGCGCGACAGTACCATCTCCATCTCTCTGACCATGATGATCATCTATTTTATTTTGTCCGTCTCGGCGGGCAGAGAGTATGTTGAAAGTCAGTTCAGTCATGGTCAAAACTATCTGGTGTATTCGTTTGTACAGGCCATTACCTTTGCTGCCGGGGTCTTTATTATCCTGCAGGGCGTGCGCTTAATTCTGGCGGAGATTGTACCGGCCTTTACCGGGTTTTCAGAGAAGCTGGTGCCCAGCGCGCGTCCTGCTCTGGACTGCCCTATCGTGTTTCCCTATGCGCCCAATGCCGTTCTGGTCGGCTTTATTTCCAGCTTTATCGGTGGACTCGTCGGGTTGTTTATCCTTGGGCAGCTGCACTGGGTGCTGATTTTGCCCGGCGTGGTGCCGCACTTTTTCTGCGGGGCGACGGTGGGCGTCTTTGGCAATGCGACGGGCGGCAAGCGGGGTGCGATGATTGGCGCCTTTGCACACGGTATTCTGATTACCTTCCTGCCGGTTGCGTTACTGCCTGTGCTGGGTGCGATTGGTCTGACGAATACCACATTCTCAGATACGGACTTTGGCGTGACAGGGATTCTGCTGGGTAACATGGCGAGGTTCCTCGATAAAGGCACCATTACCATGATTATTACGGGCATCTTTGCGCTGCTGGTGATCTATAACTATGTCGCCGGTAACAAGACTGTGTCGCCGGTAACAAGACTGTGACCAAAGAAGCTAACAGCGACTGAGACCTAAACGGGGCTGATGATTCAGCCCCTTCTTAACAGGGCAGGACATTAAACGGGTTAGTTAAATGATTTAACCAGCGTTTTACGGTCTTTTTCCAGCGAGATAACCCGGTTACAGACGTCTTTACCAAACTGCTGGAAGTCCGTTTCCTGATTATTCCATTCGCTCTGAATGGCGTTCTGCAGACCACCAAGGTTACCCATCAACCCCTGCAGCCCGCTGCCGCCACCGTTGGTCATGGCTTTCGTCCCCATCTCATTAATGCTGTCCTGCAGGATACCGCCCATCGCCTGATTCACCAGTTGCTGCCCATCGGCACGAACCTGATCGATCGCCTGGTGATGGAACGTCAGTCCGTCACTGCGATGTTCAATAATGCGGTTCATCTGGGTTTTTAACTGGGCATTCAGCGTGGCCAGTCGGCTGTGCAAGCGGCTTGATTCCCCTACCTGCTCAGTGATGATCTTATCCAGCGCCAGCCGACCTTTCTCCAGACGGGAGGTGGCACCGTTATCGATCCACGGCAGATCGCGACGTAACGCATTTTGGTAATTAATGGCCTGCTGACGACTGGCGGCGTTCATCGTGATTTTTTGCCCGTTGAACTGCACATCGCCCTGCGGCGAAATCACAAGATTGCCGTTTGCGCCAACGACCTGCACGTTTTGTGGGCTAATGACCACATCATCCTGTGGTTTAACGCTGCATTCCCAGGCCGCCTGGGCCTGCGTTGCCGCCAGCAAGAGGCCAGCGACCAGCACGTTACGAATCATACGTTCTCCCTGTCTGGGTGTGAAAGCGACATCGCTGGTAACTTAGTCCCACCAGACGTCAAAGAGTTCGGTCACCTTTACATCCAGTAACTGGCGATCTTCCAGCCATTTACGTACCAGCTCGCGATGTTCCTCGGTGCATTTACCGGTTTGCTGCAGGCAGATTAACCCTTCCCAGGCCAGATAGCCGCTACCGTCATAAGCCAGGCCATTGGGATCGATCGCTTCGTTAATAAACTGATTCAGCGTTTCGTCGATAACCTCTTCAGAGGTGCCGTCCGGGAAGCGCCAGGCTACGGAAAAGCCCAGCTCCTGAAACTCATCAATATGCAATTTTTTACGTAAACGACGGCTGCGTTGTGTGGCCATTATTTCACCCTCTCAAACATTAAATCCCAAACGCCATGGCCCAAACGCTGCCCGCGCTGCTCAAATTTGGTCAGTGGACGCGTCTCAGGACGCGGCACATACGTATTGTCTTCAGACAGGTTTCGATAACCCGCGATGCTGCTCATCACCTCAAGCATATGACCGGCATAGGCTTCCCAGTCGGTCGCCATATGGAACACACCGCCCAGTTTCAGTTTACGCATCACAAGCTCGGCAAACGGCACCTGCACGATACGGCGTTTGTTGTGACGGGCTTTATGCCACGGATCGGGAAAGAACAGCTGAACCATGCGCAGTGAATTATCCGGGATCATTTTCTCCAGCACTTCCACCGCATCATGACACATCACCCGCAGATTGCTGACATTGGCATCTTTCGCCGACGCCAGGCAGGCTCCCACGCCGGGCGCATGCACTTCGATGCCAAGGAAGTTTTGATGCGGATTATTTTGCGCCATGGTGACCAGCGACGCGCCCATACCAAAACCGATCTCCAGCGTGACAGGCGCATCGCGCCCAAACAGCGCGGGCAAATCAATGGGCTCTGGCTGATATTCAACACCCATTTCCGGCCAGTAGTTGTCCAGCGCCTGCTGCTGGCCTTTGGTTAAGCGGCCCTGGCGGCGCACAAAACTACGAATCCGACGCAACGGGCGTCCATTTTCATCATATTCTGGGGTGATGACGTCATTAATCATGTTGAAGCCTGCTGGTTAGCCTGTTCAGGGAAACGGGCATTATGCAAAGTTCAAAAGCAGAAGCAAGCCTTTGCCACTTTCCGCGCGCACCCGGCGTGTTTTGACATGCGTTTTCCTGCCTGAGTGTAGAGTAATGCAAGAAAATTGCCTGGGAGGCTGCTGGCCGGAAACAGAATTATAACGTCATGGTCTGCCGCCGTTGCTGACTGAGCTTGCGGTACTGTTGTGGCGACATGCCGACATACCTGGCAAAGGTGCTGTAAAAGCGACTACTGGAACGGAAGCCGGCCGTCAGCGCCACATCCAGCACGGTAATATCGGTATCGCTCAGCAGCGCCCGGACGTGGTTAATGCGCATCGCGGTAATGTACTGTTTTAGCGTAAGCTGCATGACGCGTTGAAAGATGCCCATGGCATAGTTTGCATTAAGCTTGACGTGCTCTGCGACGTCATTGATTGTCAGGGCCTGGTCATAATTGTCGGCAATATAGCTCAGCATCTGGCTGACATAAAACTGCGCATGGCGCGACACGCTGTTTTTGTGTGTCCGCGACGTTTTGTTCACCAGCACAGGCTGCCACCCTGACAGACTAAAGCGTTTAAGCATCAGGCCAATTTCATCCACAGCAAGCTGGCGAATCTGTTCATCCGGGCTGTTCAGTTCCTGCTGCCAGCGCTGCACTTCAAAGGCGCTGAGCTGCTGTTTTGCCACAGACTTAATCACCATGCCATGTGTGACATGATTGATGAGTTCCCGGTCGAGCGGCCATGACAGAAACAGATGCATCGGCAGATTAAGGATAGCCATGTTCTGGCAGTTACCGGGCCGGGTAAGCTGGTGCGGTGTACAGGCCCAAAACAGCGTGATATAGCCCTGCTTAATCTGCACGACTTCATTATTGATTAAATATTCCACGTCCCCGTCGAACGGCACATTGACCTCAACCTGCCCATGCCAGTGACAGCTGCTCATCGCCAGCGGCCGACGCAGTTCGATATCCATACGTTGATATTCGGAATAGAGCGACAGCGGGCTGCGGGTTTGCTTTTCGTCACTGCTGCACATATGCGGATCGGGCGGCAGCGTGGCAACGGGCTGTAATGTCGTCATGATTCTCTCCTGAATTATCAGAACCCCGCCCAGCGTACCCGCGGAGACGGCCAAAAACAGCAGTGGATTCCCTATACTAAGCGCTCTTTCAGACCAGATACTCTTCTTTTTACGTTAATTTATCCTAAAAACTCAGATCTGTTCGTTGCCAGCATCTGATCTGAGTTTTTGGGAATGCTCATCCGATAAGACGGAAGTTTTCGCCCGCACAGCGTGCCACCATGAGATTATCCCACCCTGTCATGGAGCGTTCTGATGTCTGCACCCAAAATTACCTTTATTGGCGCGGGTTCCACTATCTTCGTCAAGAATATCCTTGGCGATGTTTTCCATCGCGATGCGCTAAAATCTGCCCATATTGCCCTGATGGATATTGATGCAACCCGGCTTGAAGAATCCTATACCGTCGTTAGTAAACTTATGTATTCCGCGGGCGCGGCTGGCCAGATTACCTGCCACAGCGAGCAGAAAGCGGCCTTAACGGATGCGGATTTTGTCGTGGTCGCCTTTCAGATAGGCGGCTATCAGCCCTGTACCGTCACCGATTTTGAGGTCTGTAAACGCTATGGTCTGGAGCAGACCATAGCCGATACGCTGGGCCCCGGCGGCATTATGCGCGCCCTGCGCACCATCCCGCACCTGTGGCAGATTTGCGAAGACATGACGGAAGTCTGCCCGCATGCCACCCTGCTTAATTACGTCAACCCCATGGCGATGAACACCTGGGCAATGTATGCGCGCTATCCCCATATCAAACAGGTTGGGCTGTGCCACTCGGTACAGGGAACGGCAGAGGAACTGGCCAACGATCTGAATTTAAATCCTGCCGATCTGCGTTACCGCTGCGCCGGGGTTAATCATATGGCGTTTTATCTGACGCTGGAGCGTAAAACCGCTGACGGCAGTTACGTTGATCTCTATCCCGACCTGCTGGCGGCCTGGAACGCTGGCCAGGTGCCGAAGCCCAACCTGCACGGCAATACGCGCTGTCCCAACATTGTGCGCTATGAAATGTTCAAAAAGCTGGGCTATTTCGTCACCGAATCCTCAGAGCACTTCGCAGAATATACGCCGTGGTTTATCAAACCAGGCCGCGAAGATCTTATTGAACGGTATCAGATTCCGCTGGATGAATATCCCAAACGTTGTGAAGAACAACTGGCGGAATGGCGGGCAGAACTGGCACGTTACCGTCGCGCCGAACGTATTGAAAGCAAACCCTCGCGTGAGTACGCCAGCACGATTATGAACGCTATCTGGACCGGCGAACCGGCGGTCATTTATGGCAATGTGCGTAATGATAGTCTGATTGATAATCTTCCACAGGGATGCTGCGTGGAAGTCGCTTGTCTGGTCGATGCCAATGGGATTCAGCCCACCAAAGTCGGCACGACTCCGTCACATCTGGCCGCCATGATGCAAACCAATATCAATGTGCAGACGCTGCTGACCGAAGCCATTCTGACTGAAAACCGCGATCGGGTTTATCACGCCGCCATGCTGGATCCGCATACGGCAGCGGCATTAAGCCTTGATGAGATCTATGCACTGGTGGACGAACTCATCACTGAGCACGGCAGTTGGTTGCCCGCCTGGCTTCATCGTTAATTCTTTGTCGCCGGATGCTATGGTCCGGTCGCGATTCTACGTCATAACAGTGGGCGGGCGCTGGCAACAGCGACCCGGCAACCGATGAGCATTTCGATAACGACAAAACTCAGTTACGGATGTGGTGCGTTTGGAAAAGACTTCGCGATTGGCATTGTTTACCTCTACCTGATGTATTACTACACCGACGTAGTGGGATTATCGGTTGGCATGGTCGGCACGTTGTTTTTAGTCGCCCGGATCTGGGATGCGATTAACGATCCCATTATGGGATGGATCGTTACCATTACACGTTCTCGCTGGGGGAAATTTAAACCCTGGATTTTAACTGGCACGCTGACAAACTCGCTGGTGCTGTTCGCGTTATTTAGCGCCCACCTGTTTGAAGGGACGGCACAGCTGGTTTTTGTCTGGGTCACCTACATTCTGTGGGGAATGACCTATACCATAATGGATATTCCGTTCTGGTCACTGGTACCGACCATTACGCTGGACAAACGTGAGCGCGAAGAGCTGGTGCCCTGGCCACGCTTTTTTGCCAGCCTCGCCTCCTTTGTCACGGCCGGCATTGCGCTACCGTTTGTCAGTTATATCGGGGGCGACGATCGCGGCTTTGGCTTTCAGATGTTTACCCTGCTCCTGATCGTGTTTTTCATCGCGGCAACCCTCATCACGCTGCGTAATGTTCATGAGGTTTATTCATCAGACGGCGCGCAGACCCAGGACGGCGGCCGGATGGGACTGAGCGCGATCGTCGGCCTTATCTACCGCAACGATCAGCTTGCCTGCCTGCTCGGTATGGCGCTGGCCTATAACATTGCGGCGAATATCATTACCGGTTTTGCGATTTACTATTTTACCTATGTGATCGGCGATCCCAGTCTCTTCCCTTACTACCTCTCCTATGCTGGCGCGGCGAACCTGGCAACACTGGTTCTGTTCCCCAAATTAGTGAATCTGCTGTCACGCCGGATACTATGGGCGGCGGCGTCTGCCCTGCCGATTCTGAGCGGCGGTGTGCTGTTCGCTATGGCATTAGCAGGCAGTCACGCGACATCCTTAATCGTTATTGCCGGGATTTTATTCAATACCGGAACGGCGCTTTTCTGGGTGCTTCAGGTAATTATGGTGGCGGATACCGTAGATTACGGCGAATACAAACTGCATGTGCGCTGTGAAAGCATTGCCTATTCGGTGCAAACCATGGTCGTTAAAGGCGGCTCTGCGCTGGCGGCTTTCTTTATCGCTGTCGTGCTGGGCATGATTGGCTATCTGCCCAACGTCAACCAGTCGCAGGAAACCCTTGCTGGCATGCAGTTTATTATGATCGTGCTGCCCGCTGTCTTTTTTGCCCTGACGCTGCTGCTCTATTTCCGTTTCTATACACTGAACGGCGACATGCTACGGAAAATTCACATCCGCCTGCTGGATAAATACCGTAAGCCACCGGAAAAGGAAGCGGTGCCGATCGCAGCAACCCAAGAGATAAAAATTTAAACGCGAAGCCCCGACCCGGGGCTTCTGTTTTAAGTCTGACTTTCGGCTATGCCCGAAAACGAGAAACAACCCGTGTTTTATCAGCAACATTTTCATCGCCTTCTTGTGTGTAACCGGCCTTATCTGACAACCGGGCCTCAGTGGCCACCAGAAAGAAACAGGCCTTTGCAATCTTCAGGTTTACTCTCAGTGGCGCTTATGCTGGAATTCCCGCCTGAATGTCGCGTAATCACGGAAATATCCCCTTTATGATGCAAGCCCCGCAGTTCGCGCAACAGGTGCTGGACTGGTATCAACGCTTTGGCCGCAAAACCCTGCCGTGGCAGTTGGAGAAAACACCTTATAAGGTGTGGCTGTCTGAAGTGATGTTACAGCAAACCCAGGTCGCCACCGTTATCCCCTATTTTGAGCGCTTTATGGCGCGCTTTCCGACCGTCAGCGATCTGGCCGCCGCGCCGCTGGACGAAGTGCTGCATCTCTGGACCGGTCTGGGTTACTACGCGCGTGCGCGTAACCTGCACAAAGCCGCCAAACAGGTGGTTGAGGTGCACGGCGGCGAGTTCCCGCGCAACTACGATGACGTCGCCGCGCTGCCCGGCGTAGGCCGCTCGACAGCGGGTGCGATCTTATCGCTATCGCTGGGCCTGCACTTCCCGATTCTGGACGGTAACGTGAAACGGGTTTTGGCTCGCTGTTACGCAGTGGCTGGCTGGCCGGGCAGGAAGGATGTTGAAAAACGGCTGTGGCAAATTAGTGAAGACGTGACGCCAGCCGAGGGCGTCAGTCAGTTTAACCAGGCCATGATGGATCTGGGCGCCATGGTTTGCACCCGCTCGCGCCCGAAATGTGAAATCTGCCCGCTCAGCGATGGTTGCGAAGCCCGCGCGACGAACAGCTGGGCAAACTATCCGGGCAAAAAACCTAAGCAGACGTTGCCTGAACGCAGCGGCTGGTTTTTGATGATGCAAAACGGCGACAATGTCTGGCTTGAACAGCGTCCGCCGGTGGGTTTATGGGGCGGTTTATTCTGCTTCCCGCAGTTCACCAGCGAAGACGATCTGAACGCCTGGCTGTCGACGCGCGGCATCCATGCCAAACCGCAGCAGCTTACGGCATTTCGTCACACCTTCAGCCATTTTCATCTGGATATCGTTCCCATGTGGCTGTCATGGCCTTCTGCCGGGGCATTAATGGATGAAGCTGGCGGTCTCTGGTATAACTTAACGCTGCCGCCATCTGTGGGATTAGCCGCACCTGTAGAGCGTCTTTTACACGAACTGCGCCATCCCCAGCCGTTGCCTGTGGGCGACGGTGAGATTAATGAGGAAGAGTAATGAGCCGCACCATTTTTTGTACTTTTTTACAACGCGACGCTGAAGGGCAGGATTTTCAGCTCTACCCTGGCGATCTGGGAAAACGCATTTACAATGAAATCTCGAAAGAAGCCTGGCAGCAATGGATGGCTAAGCAGACGATGCTGATCAACGAGAAAAAACTCAATATGATGAATCCCGACGATCGCAAAGTGCTGGAAAAGGAAATGATCAATTTCCTGTTCGAAGGTAAAGACGTTCATATTGAAGGCTACACGCCACCCGAAGCATAACTTTATTGGCCTCCGTGTTGAGGCCGTTTTCCAGGTCAGGCACGTATTTTAGATGAATAAAAAGCTGATAGCCCTGCTGGTGATTGCCCCCCTTTTGGTGTCCTGCTCCGGTAAAAAACATCCGGAATATTCAGAGGAATGGGTCAAAGATACCAACGGATTTGACATTCTGATGGGGCAATTCGCTCATAACATTGAGAACATCTGGGGTATCAATGAGGTCCTGATCGCCGGACCGAAAGACTACGTTAAATACACCGACAATTATTACACCCGCAGCCACATCAACTTTGAAAGCGGGAACATCACCATTGAGACCATTTCCGGTACCGATCCTGCCGCCAGTCTGCGTCAGGCGATCATGACTACGTTACTGATCGGCGACGATCCGGGAAATGTCGATCTCTACTCTGATGCCAACGACATTCAGATCAGTAAAGAGCCGTTGTTGTACGGACAGGTGCTGGATAACACCGGTCAGGCGATTCGCTGGCAGGGACGTGCTCAGGCCTTTGCTGACTACTTGATTGCCAATAAACTGCAACGCCGTACGTCCGGCCTGCATGTAATCTACTCGGTCACGATTCCGATGGTGCCAAACCATCTGGATAAGCGTGCGCATAAATATCTGCCTATGGTGCGTAAAGCCGCCGAAGAGTACGGTGTAGATGCGTCTCTGATTCTGGCTATTATGCAGACCGAATCCAGCTTTAACCCCTACGCAGTCAGCCATTCTGATGCGCTCGGCCTGATGCAGGTAGTGCAGCATACCGCCGGTGTGGATGTATTCCGCATGAAGGGCAAATGGGGCAAACCGAGCCGCAGCTATCTGCTGGATCCCGAGAACAACATTGATGCCGGTACTGCCTATCTGTCGTTGCTGCAGAGCAACTATCTGGCCGGTATTCAGGATCCGGTTTCACGCCGCTATGCGGTTATCACCGCCTATAACGGCGGCGCCGGTAGCGTGCTGCGCGTGTTCTCCAGCGATAAAGATCGTGCCTTTACCATTATTAACAGTATGTCGCCGGGTCAGGTTTATCAGACGCTGTCGAAGCAGCATCCGTCGGCGGAATCGCGGCGGTATTTGTATAAGGTGAGTTCGGCGCAGCGGAGTTATCACAGGTATTGATTTGGCGGGGTTCCGCTCAGCAGGTGCTGCGAGTTGCTCTGAGCGGGTTCCGCCCGCCTGATAGCGGGAGCTGCGGATTGCTCTGAGCGGGTTCCGCCCGCCTGGTGGCGGGGCTGCGGGTTGCTCTGAGCGGGTTCTGCTCACCAGGTGGCGGGGGCTGCGGGTTGCTCTGAGCGGGGTCCGCTCACCAGGTGACGGGGCTGCGGGTTGCTCTGAGCGGGTTCCGCCCGCCAGGCGACCGGGAGTTTCAGCCTGCCCGTACAGGCGGACGTGTTAAGGGGCTCGCGCCAGCCCCTTAACAATCCCGGCGGCCGTCAGCCGTCGCTGTTCCTTCGTCTCTCACTCCGGCCCCACGGGCCGTCCGGATGCGCCCTCCCTGGCGCAGCCGTCCTCGTCGCGGCATCCCTGCCGCGCCGCCCTGGCCTCCATTCTCTCCTCAGCGCGCCGGATGCCGGCAGAACCCCCCCCGCCTGCCAGTCCTGGGTTTTTAAAAAGCCGGTGTTGTCTGTGGTCAGTGGTAAGCGTCGCATCTAAATAACTGCTCGGAATAGTAGATCACTTAGAGGGAACTCAGTCCGGTTTATGCGATCTGATCAATCGCTGAATATCCCAAATCACCAGCCGGACTGAGCAATGTCGATCATTGCACCAATACCCAGAACCGAACGACGCCTGATGCAGAAAACTATCCATAAAACAAAGGACAAAAACCACGCCCGGCGGCTCACCGCCATGCTGATGCTGCATCGTGGTGACACCGTCAGTCATGTTG
>NZ_VZPF01000016.1 GCF_008801695.1 Pantoea stewartii subsp. stewartii | reverse complement strand
GACGTGGTTGCGTTACGTCATCGGTCATATACAGGACTGGCCGGTGAACCGGGTCCGCGATCTGCTGCCATGGAAGGTCGAGCTTCCCTCTGCCTGAACGTCAATACGGTCTGAATGCGACGCTTACGCAGAAGCAGAAGCAGAAGCAGAAGCAGAAGCAGAAGCAGTAAAAGGGGGAAGTGAAACAGCGTGCGGATTAAGACACCGCGAAAGGCTGTGGCGAAGCAGCGCTTCACCACAGCGTGTCAGCGCTGACGTCGGATGAAGGTCAGTAACCCGGCCAGCACTGTCGCTATCCATACCGGCCAGATCCCGGCTTTCGAGTATGGCGTTTCGCCGCGGGTAGGCGTTACCTTATCCACGAGTACGCCGCGCGTGAATTGCGGCAGAACCTTTTCCACATCGCCATTGGCATTCACCACGGCGGTTACGCCATTATTGGTGCCGCGCAGCAGCGGTCTGCCCAGCTCAAGTGCGCGCATACGCGCCATCTGGAAGTGTTGCCAGGGACCAATCGAGTGACCAAACCAGGCATCATTAGATACGGTCAGCAGAAAGTCGGTGTCCGGACGGAAGTTCGCCCGCACCTGCTCACCCAACACGATCTCGTAGCAAATCGCCGTCGTAAGGTGATAATTCGCCACATTGAGCTGAGGCTGCAAATAGGCACCGCGGCTGAAGGCAGACATCGGCAAATCGAAGAAGGGGGCTAGCGGGCGCAGCAAATCCGCCATGGGAACAAACTCACCAAACGGCACCAGATGGTTTTTCTGATAGCGGTTAGTGCTGAAGTAGTTGTAGGGCTTCGGCCCGCCCAGCACGATAACCGTGTTGTAATCATGATAACGATTCTGCTCCAGGCGCGAATCCACGATACCGGTCACCAGTGCGCTACCGCGCGCGCGGAGTTCGGCATCCAGCGAACGCAGGAACGGTTGCTGGTTACTTTCCAGATCGGTAATTGCCGACTCCGGCCAGATAATAATGGGGGCTTTCCCCATCAGCGGCTGGCTTAAATCATTATAAATGCGCAGCGTGTTCAGCAACTGCTGCGGGTCCCACTTCATCGACTGGGGAATATCGCCCTGCACCAGCGCGACATCGACCGCCTGCTGGGGTAAAGGCTGATACCAGTGCAGATAACGCAATGGCCAGCATATCGCCAGTAACGCGAGCGCGCCCACCAGGCTTTTCACCTGACGTCGCTGCTGCGCATAAACCAGCAAACCCGCAATGACCATCAGCAGGAAGGTAATACTTTCCACGCCAGCCAGCGGCGCAATCCCCTTTAGCGGGCCATCAATCTGACTGTAGCCAAACTGCAACCACGGAAAGCCGGTTAAAATCCAGCCGCGCAAAAACTCCGTCACCTGCCATAACGCGGGAGCGGCCAGCGCCAGTCGCCACTGTGTGGGACGTGGCCAAATCCGGTTCAGGATGCCGGCAAACAGCGCCGGATAAATCGCGAGGTAAGCCGCCAGCAGGACCACCAGAAAAACGTTCACCGGGCCAGGCATGCCGCCAAAAGTGGCAATGCTGACATAAACCCAGTTAATACCGCTGCCAAACAGGCCAAATCCCCAACTGAAACCAATGGCGCTGGCCTGAGGGCTGGTGCGGTTCAACGTCAGAAGTTGCAGGCCGAACAGCGAAAGCAGGGCGGCAGGCCAGAAATCGTAAGGGGAAAAGGCGAGCGTGCCACAGGCGCCGCTCAGTAAAGCCAGCAGCAGACGGCCCCGCTGCTGCTGGTAAAAGGAGGCTAATGCCATAGCGTTATTCGTCATCCAGTTGAGGTAGCGCCGAATTTTCCGGGATTTTTACGTGGACCTGAATGATACGGCGGCTGTCGGCCATGGCAACTTTGAACTGGTAACCATCAATGTCGATGCTTTCACCGCGCGCCGGCAGATGACCAAAGCCCTGCATTACCAGTCCACCAATGGTATCCACTTCGTCATCGCTGAACTGGGTGCCGAACATCTCATTGAAATCCTCAATGGGGGTTAACGCACGCACCGTGTAGGTCTGGCGGTTGAGCTGGCGGATATCCCGATCTTCCTCATCGTCATATTCGTCTTCAATTTCGCCAACAATCAGTTCGAGAATATCTTCAATCGTGACCAGTCCGGACACGCCACCAAACTCATCGATCACAATCGCCATATGATAGCGCTGGGAACGAAACTCTTTCAGCATACGGTCAACGCGCTTGCTCTCAGGCACAACCACCGCAGGACGCAGCACTTTTTCGACGCTGAAGGCTTCTGATTCGCTGCTCATAAACGGCAGCAGATCTTTCGCCATCAGGATGCCTTCAACATGGTCCTTGTCTTCGCTGATCACCGGAAAGCGGGAGTGCGCGGAGTCAATGATTACATCCAGGCACTCTTCGAGGTTCTGGTTGCGTTTCAGGGTGATCATCTGAGAGCGCGGAATCATGATGTCGCGTACGCGCTGTTCTGCAATATCCAGCACGCCTTCCAGCATGTCGCGGGTATCCTGATCAATCAGGTCCTTTTGATTGGAATCACGGATAAGGCTCAGGAGCTCGTCACGGTTTTTGGGTTCACCGTGAAACAGTTGGTTGAGCAGTAGGGAAAAAAATCCCTTTTTACTACTGGGTGCATCGCTGTTTTGAGAATGGTCGTCGCTCATGGCGGTTTTTAAAGATCTCTCTGGTAAGTAAGTGATGCTGCCGGTCGGGTTACCGGCAGCAGGATGACCTGAGTCCACAACTCAGGTGTTTTCTTTCTCCGAAATGTACGGATCAGGATAACCAAGAGCAAGCATTATCTCGGTCTCCAGACCTTCCATCTCTTCGGCTTCGCTGTCTTCAATGTGATCATAACCCAACAGATGCAGCGTACCGTGAACCACCATGTGCGCCCAGTGGGCTTCGACGCTTTTCCCTTGTTCCTGCGCTTCCTGTTCCACGACCTGACGGCAGATGATCAAATCGCCCAGCAGGGGCAATTCAATACCGGGTGGCGCTTCAAAAGGAAATGACAACACATTGGTGGGTTTATCTTTACCACGATAGGTCAGGTTAAGCTCATGGCTTTCCTGTTCATCCACCAGACGAATAGTCACTTCGCTTTCCGGCTGAAACGGCGTCACCGCAGCTTCCAGCCAGCGCTGAAACTGGCTTTCCGTGGGGAGATTTTCTGTTTGTTCACAGGCCAGTTGCAGGTCGAGAATCACGTCGCTCATGGTTTCTCCTGAACGCTATGTTGGGCAGCAAGGGCTTCACGCTTACGCTCTTCGGCCTGCTGATCGCGACGTTTCTGATCGGCTTCTTCCCAGGCTTCATAAGCGGTCACGATGCGTGCCACGACCGGATGACGCACAACGTCTTCACTGTGAAAGAAGTTAAAGCTGATTTCTTCCACTTCAGACAGGACCTCAATCGCGTGACGTAAACCCGATTTTGTGTGGCGCGGCAGGTCGATCTGCGTGACGTCGCCGGTGATGACCGCTTTCGAGTTAAAGCCGATACGGGTCAGAAACATCTTCATCTGCTCGATAGTGGTGTTCTGGCTTTCATCAAGAATGATAAACGCGTCATTCAGCGTACGGCCGCGCATATAGGCCAGCGGCGCGACTTCGATAACGTTGCGTTCCATCAGCTTCTCGACTTTTTCAAAGCCCAGCATCTCAAACAGGGCGTCGTAAAGCGGACGCAGGTAGGGGTCCACTTTCTGGCTCAAATCGCCCGGCAGGAAGCCCAGTTTTTCACCGGCCTCGACGGCGGGGCGCGTGAGCAGGATGCGACGAATCTCCTGGCGTTCGAGCGCATCGACCGCGGCAGCGACGGCCAGGTAGGTTTTACCGGTACCCGCCGGGCCCACGCCAAAGGTGATGTCGTGGTCGAGGATATTGGCAATATACTTTGCCTGATTTGGGGTGCGCGGCTTGATGACGCCACGCTTGGTCTTGATATTGACCGCTTTACCGTAGTCGGGCACGCTTTCTGCCGTTTGTTCCAGCACCCGGCTTTCTTTGATCGCCAGATGAATCTGCTCGGGTTCGATATCCGGAATTTCGCCGCGCACGGGCGCGGTATCGACATAAAGTGTTTTCAGGATCTCTACCGCGGCATTCACGCACAGCACCCGACCAACCAGTTTAAACTGATTGTCCCGGCGTTTTATCTCAATGCCAAGACGACGCTCCAGCTGTTTTACATTGTCATCAAATGGACCGCACAGGCTCATCAGACGGCGGTTATCAGCCGGTTCAAGGGCGATTTCACGGGTTTCAATATTCAAACGAATCCTTTGGGTCACTCAGGGCCAGTTGAAAGGGATTGCGGGTGCATCAGATGTGTTAAGCGGATGCATCATAACGAAATTATTTATGCGGTCACGCCGGGGCGCAAGCTTACGAGGTGATATTTGGGCGGCACCGGCAGAAACCAAGTGCAAAACAGCAGAATGTGCGGCAGCCGACGGTGAGCTGCCGCACATAACGGAAGATCAGGGCTGGAAGACGCCAACGCCGATATCATTTTCTTTGCGGGTACGGGCGATAACGGAGGCCGGGCTTTCAACTACACGTAAGCCCATTTCCTCTTCAGTCCGCACCAGCTTGCCGCGCAAGGAGTTGGTATACACATCGACAATTTCAACGTCGACAAACTTACCGATCATCTCTACCGGACCTTCGAAATTCACCACTCGGTTGTTTTCGGTCCGGCCGGTCAGCTCCATCACATTTTTACGTGAAATGCCTTCTACCAGAATCCGCTGCACGCTGCCCAGCATACGGCGGCTGATCGCCATGGCCTGCTGGTTGATGCGATCCTGCAGAATATACAGACGCTGTTTTTTCTCTTCGTCTCTGACGTCGTCAGGCAAGTCTGCCGCAGGTGTGCCCGGCCGCGCTGAGTAGATAAAGCTGTAGCTCATATCAAAGTTGATATCACCAATCAGCTTCATCGTTTGCTCAAAGTCCTGCTGTGTTTCACCCGGGAAACCCACGATAAAGTCAGAACTGATCTCAATGTCAGGGCGTGCAGCGCGCAGTTTGCGAATGATAGCCTTGTACTCCAGCGCAGTGTGCGCACGCTTCATCAGCGTCAGAATCCGGTCGGCGCCGCTCTGCACAGGCAGGTGGAGAAAGCTCACCAGCTCTGGCGTATCGCGATAGACATCAATGATGTCATCGGTGAACTCAATCGGATGGTTGGTGGTGAAGCGAATACGGTCAATGCCGTCAATCGCCGCCACCAGACGCAGCAGTTCAGCAAAGGTGCACACGTCGCCGTCAAAGGTTTCGCCGCGATAGGCGTTCACGTTCTGCCCTAACAGGTTCACTTCGCGTACGCCCTGCGCAGCCAGCTGCGCGATCTCCAGCAGAATATCGTCTGACGGACGGCTGACTTCTTCACCGCGCGTATAAGGCACCACGCAGAACGTACAATATTTGTTGCAGCCTTCCATGATGGAGACAAACGCGGTGGGGCCTTCGGCCCGCGGTTCAGGCAGGCGGTCGAATTTTTCAATTTCCGGGAAGCTGATGTCCACAACCGGACTTTTGCTGCCGCGCACGGTATTAATCATTTCAGGCAGGCGATGCAGGGTTTGCGGACCAAAGACAATGTCCACGCAAGGCGCACGCTGGCGAATATGATCCCCTTCCTGCGACGCGACGCAGCCGCCAACACCGATGATCAAATCCGGGTTGCGCTCTTTGAGTTTTTTCCAGCGCCCCAACTGGTGGAAAACCTTCTCCTGCGCTTTCTCGCGGATTGAGCAGGTGTTGAGCAGCAGAATATCCGCCTCTTCGGCTTCCTCTGTCAGGGTATAGCCGTGCGTGCTGTTCAGCAGGTCAGACATCTTAGATGAATCGTACTCATTCATCTGACATCCCCAGGTTTTGATATGCAGTTTTTTTGTCATCGAGCTAGCCATTAAATCAGTGCAGTGAAGTGCTGGGCGCGTATTGTAATGCTTTGCTGCGGATGTGACCAGCCTGAGGGCTTTTCTGATCGTGCCTCATTTTTCCGGTACACTTTGCAGGAATACCACCGCGCTGAAAAGTGGCGGCCTAAGAGAGGGATACAAGTGATGCAGGATAACCAGTTTGATGTGGTGATTGTCGGCGGCGGCATGGTCGGAGCGGCGCTGGCCTGTGGTTTAGCGCAGCACCGCTTCCGGGTGGCGGTGATTGAGCGGGCAACCCCGCCACCTTTCGATCCCGACAGCCTGCCGGACGTGCGCATTTCCGCTGTCGGCTCCTCGTCGGTGGCGCTCCTGAAACAACTGAACGTCTGGCAGCGGGTGGAGGCGATGCGCTGTGCGCCTTACCGCAAACTGGAAACCTGGGAGTGGCAGACGGCGCAGGTCAGTTTCGATGCGGAGTCGCTGGGTTTGCCTGAACTGGGTTATATGGTGGAGAACACGGTGCTGCAACGTGCGCTGTGGGAAGAGATGACGCAGCGAGGGATCACCTTGCTGTGCCCGGCGACGATGGAGGATCTTCAGCCCTGTAATGCGGGCTGGACGCTGTCATTAAGCAATGGCACGACCGTAACCGCAAAATTAGTGGTGGGGGCAGATGGCGCAAGTTCACAGGTGCGACAGATGGCGGGTATTGGGATTCACGGCTGGAGTTACGCACAGTCCTGCTTACTGATCAGCGTCACCTGCGAGCATCCGGCTGGCGATGCGACCTGGCAGCACTTTACGCCCGACGGTCCACGCGCTTTCCTGCCGCTGTTCGGTCATCATGCCTCGCTGGTATGGTATGACGCCGCCGCCCGTATCCGACAGTTACAGGCCATGCCCGTTGCACAGCTGGAGAAAGAGATCGCCCATCACTTTCCGGCCCGACTGGGCCGTTTTCATGTGCATGCAGCCGGTGGCTTTCCCCTGGTGCGTCGACATGCCGCGCGTTATGTTCTGCCGGGGCTGGCGCTGGTCGGCGATGCGGCGCACACCATTAATCCTCTGGCAGGGCAGGGCGTGAATCTGGGATATCGTGACATTGATGCGTTGATGGATGTATTAATTGCTGCGCGTGACAATGCTGAAACCTGGTCGTCGGAACGGGTGCTGTTACGTTATCAGCGCCAGCGCCGCCACGATAATCTGCTGATGCAGAGCGGGATGGATCTGTTCTATTTTACGTTTAGCAACCGCGTCGGCCCGTTAAAGCTGGTACGCAATCTGGGATTGATCGCCGCTGAGCATTCCGGCGTGCTGAAACGTCAGGTCTTGCGCTATGCGTTAGGCTTGTAAGCCTCAGCCACGCGTCGCATGGATCTGACGCGTGGTCATGAGCCGGAAGCCAGAAACAAAAAAGCCCGCTATTGCGGGCTTTTTTGCTTAATTTGGCTGGGGTGCAGGGATTCGAACCCCGGAATGCTGGTATCAGAAACCAGTGCCTTACCGCTTGGCGACACCCCAAGAAAATGGTGGCTACGACGGGAATCGAACCTGTGACCCCAGCATTATGAGTGCTGTGCTCTAACCAGCTGAGCTACGTAGCCAAATTGTATTACCTTTCGATGATGGCTGGGATACCTGGATTCGAACCAGGGAATGCCGGTATCAAAAACCGGTGCCTTACCGCTTGGCGATATCCCATTCGTCCACTCGCAGCCGCGAGATACATCGAAATTGGCTGGGGTACCTGGATTCGAACCAGGGAATGCCGGTATCAAAAACCGGTGCCTTACCGCTTGGCGATACCCCATCCATGCTGCCGACTCGTGAAATGGTGCGGGAGGCGAGACTTGAACTCGCACACCTTGCGGCGCCAGAACCTAAATCTGGTGCGTCTACCAATTTCGCCACTCCCGCAAAAAAAAGATGGTGGCTACGACGGGAATCGAACCTGTGACCCCAGCATTATGAGTGCTGTGCTCTAACCAGCTGAGCTACGTAGCCATCTTTTTTCGCGCAACCTTCATCGGCGTTGCGGGGCGCATTATGCGGAGTTGACTACACAGCGTCAACAAGTTTTTTGCCGTTTTTTGCCTTCAAACGCCTGTTTGTCTGGCTTATAACCAGGGTGGTGCTTTATTCGGCAATTTTTCAGTGAATACAACGGCAACTCCACAAAAAATGGGCCATTACTGGCCCATCTGTTCACTCAGTATAGCACTTATTTGTAAGCGGACTGGTGCACGCCCACGGCACGTCCTGAAGGATCGTCCATGTTTTTGAAGGCTTCATCCCACTCAATCGCTTTTGCCGACGAACAGGCAACAGACGGCCCACCTGGCACGCACTCGGCAGCACTTGGCAGTGGGAACAGTTCTTCGAAAATTTCGCGATAGAGATACGCTTCTTTCGAACCCGGCGTGTTATACGGGAAGCGGAAATGCGCCGTCGCCAGTTGCTGATCGCTAATCTGCTTAGCCGCTACTTCTTTCAGCGTGTCAATCCAGCTGTAACCTACGCCGTCAGAGAACTGCTCTTTCTGACGCCAGGCAACGCTTTCCGGCAGATAGGAAGAGAAACATTCGCGCAGAATGTGTTTTTCCATTTTACCGTTGCTGCCGCACATCTTGTCCTGTGGGTTGATACGCATGGCGACATCCAGGAATTTCTTATCCAGGAACGGCACGCGCGCTTCTACGCCCCAGGCGGACATCGCTTTGTTGGCGCGAGCACAGTCAAACATGTGCAGAGCCAGCAGCTTACGCACGTTCTCTTCATGGAATTCTTTGGCATCAGGCGCTTTATGGAAATAGAGGTAGCCACCGAAGACTTCATCTGCGCCTTCGCCTGACAGCACCATTTTAATGCCCATCGCTTTGATCTTACGCGACATCAGGTACATCGGCGTGGAGGCACGAATGGTGGTCACATCGTAGGTCTCAATGTGGTAGATCACGTCACGAATAGCATCCAGACCTTCCTGCACCGTGAAGTGGATTTCATGGTGAACCGTACCCAGGTGCTCGGCAACCAGTTTGGCTGCTTTCAGATCCGGTGAGCCTTCCAGACCGACGGCAAAAGAGTGCAGCTGTGGCCACCAGGCATCGCTTTTGTCCTGATCTTCAACGCGCTTAGCGGCAAAACGCTTGGTCACGGCTGAAATAATAGAAGAATCCAGACCGCCAGACAGCAGCACGCCATAAGGAACGTCTGACATCAGATGACTTTTTACCGACTCTTCCAGCGCATGTTTCAGGCCAGCCGCGTCTGTCACGTTGTTTTCAACGTTTTTGTATTCCATCCAGTCACGCTGCCAGTAACGACGAATTTCACCGTCAGTACTGGAAAGGTAGCTTCCCGGTGGGAATTCTTTAATGGTGCGGCAAACCGGCACCAGCGCCTTCATTTCAGACGCCACAAACAGGTTGCCGTGCTCATCGTTGCCCATATACAGCGGAATGATACCGATATGGTCGCGACCAATCAGATACGTTTGCTTCACGGTGTCGTACAGGATAAAGGCAAACATGCCCTGCAACTCGTCCAGGAAATCGACGCCTTTTTCCTGATACAGCGCCAGAATGACTTCGCAGTCCGAACCGGTCTGGAAACTATAACGATCGCTTAACTCTGCGCGCAGGGCTTGATGGTTGTAGATTTCACCGTTGACGGCCAGAACGTGAGTGTGATCGGCGTTATACAGTGGCTGTGCACCGTTGTTGACGTCGACAATTGAGAGACGTTCGTGAGCAAGGATCGCGTGGTCGTCAGCATACACACCTGACCAGTCCGGCCCACGGTGACGCATTAAGCGTGAGCTTTCCAATGCTTTTTTACGTAACTCAACGGGATCGCTTTTCAGATCCAGCACACCAAAAATAGAACACATATCTGACTCCTGAACTCACCTGCGGCGATGTAATTTTACGTTTGTCCGGCAGCCGTTCGCTGCGTGATGTATAAGAAAATGCGTTATTTCAGGTACACAATGCAAGAGGAATCGTGTTTCACTGATAAAAAGGTTGTTGAATAACCCTGGATGTTGAATTTTATCTAATGAAGGTGTCTTTTTATTGATGAATCGGCAATGAAAAGTGATTTTGGGGTGTTTTTTGAACGATCTCAAGCCAGCAGAGAGGGGCAACGAAGGGGGATACACTGCCTGAGGCGGCAGTGCATCATAAGCTGAACGTTTAGAAGAGATCGATATCGGCCACGGAAGGGAAAATCCAGTCAGGACGGAAAGGCATCGCGTCAATATCGCTCAGGGTTGACACCCCAGACAGGACAAGAATGGTTTCCAGTCCGGCCTGAAAACCGGCCAGAATATCGGTGCGAAGGTTGTCACCCACGATCACCGTGTCCTCTGAGTGCGCCTGCATTTTATTCAGCGCGGCACGCATGATATACGGGCTGGGTTTGCCGACATAAAACGGCCTGCGACCGGAGATCTTTTCAATACCGGCACACAAGGCACCGCAGGCGGGCACGAATCCCCTGGCGTGCGTGTCGGGGTTGGTGGCAATGAAACGCGCCCCGTTTGCCACAAAGAAAGCCGCCTTATGCATCATGTCCCAGTTAAACGACCGGGTTTCGCCCACGATGACAAAGTCCGGCTTAACGTCAGTGATGGTAAAGCCCGCTTTGTAGAGTTCGTGCACCAGCGCACCCTCACCAATGACATAGGCTTTTTTGCCTTCCTGACGACGCAGAAAGTCAGCGGTCGCCATGGCTGAGGTGTAAAACACCGAATCCGGTATGTCGATGCCCGCGGAGGAGAAGCGATTGGCTAAGTCCCGCGCCGTCTGGGAAGGGTAGTTGGTCAGCACCACTAATGGCATATCTTTAGCCAGAATGCGCTGCAAAAACTCTTTTGCACCGGGCACCGCGGTATTGTCGTGCATCAGCACGCCATCAATGTCACAAATTACATTTTTAATCGTCATAAATGTGTTCCGATGCGCGCTGTCAGAAAACCGGCTGCGCTTAGTCTTCCAAAAGATGTTGCAGCAGGATGCCGTTTAACATCGCTCGTTTCGCCAGCGCAAAGGCGCCGATCGCCGAGCGATGATCGAGTTGTGAACGCACCACAGGCAGATTTTTACGAAAGGCCGCCAGTGCCTGCGTATTAATGCAACTTTCAATCGCGGGTAGCAAGACACGTTCTGCTTCGGTGATCTCGCCTGCCAGCACGATTTTTTGCGGGTTAAACAGGTTGATCGCAATCGCAATCGCCTTACCCAGATAACGCCCCACATGCTCGACAACTTCGCAGGCTAACGCATCGCCCTGATTGGCGGCCTGGCAGATATGCTGCATCTGGCACGCCGCCTGAGTCAGGATGCTCGGGTAGCCTTTATTCAGTAGCTCGCTTACACGATGTTCAATGGCGCTGTTTGCCGCAATGGTTTCAAGACAGCCAAAGTTGCCACAGTGGCAGCGTTCCCCCAGGGGATCGACCTGAATATGACCGATTTCACCGACATTGCCATTACTGCCCAAAAAAATCTGCCCGTTGGCGATAATGCCTGCGCCGGTTCCCCGATGCAGGCGCACTAATATCGAGTCGGCACAATCGCGCGTTGCGCCAAAATAGTGCTCAGCCAGCGCCAGGCTGCGAATATCATGGCCCACAAAACTGGTGACGTTAAACCGGTGCTTTAGATTAGCAACCAGCGGCCACTGATTCACATGAATATGCGGCATGTAGCGGATTACGCCATTAAGCGGATCAACGAGGCCGGGCAAAATCACGGAAATCGCGATTAGCTCGCGAATTTTCGCTTCACTCTGCTGGATAAAATGCGCAATGGCATCGAACAACGCCTGTTCGAGTGCTTCCTGCGTGCGCTGGGGCAGGGGATAATCCTGCTGAGCCAGGGATTTACCGCTTAAATCGAACAGGGTTAGCGTGGCATCATTGCGGCCAAGGCGCACACCGATGGTGTGAAAGTGGAGGGTTTCCGTCACGATAGAAATGGCGCGGCGACCGCCAGTGGACGCCTGCTGGTCCACTTCTTTAATCAAACCGCGCTCAATAAGCTGACGTGTAATTTTGGTGACACTGGCGGGAGCAAGTTGGCTTAAATCCGCAATCTGAATACGTGAAATCGGCCCTTGCTGGTCGATTAACCGGTAGACGGCCGCGCTATTCAGTTGTTTGACAAGATCGACATTTCCAATTTGAGTCTGGCCGCCAGTGGTCATTCAGTGCTTACTCGCTCAGGACGTTATCTCCATTGACTAACGTCTTAATAATTTTAAAGTCGCGTGTAAAAACCGTCAGGTTGGCGAGTTTCCCTGCCTGAATCGTACCTGACTGTTTTTCAACGCCCATTGCCTGTGCGGGATAAAGTGATGCCATGCGCAGGGCTTCATCCAACGCAATGCCCGCATGCTCAACGCAGTTTTGTACGGCTTCAATCATTGTCAGTGCTGAACCGCTTAGCGTGCCCTGCTCATCCACGCACAACCCGTTACAATAATAGATTGTTTTACCAGCAAAAATAAACTTATCGATAGCAGCGCCCGCCGGTGCTGTCGCGTCGGTGACCAACACCAGTTTGTCACCTTTGATGCGTTTAGCATTGCGGACGTTAGCGTAATGGACATGTAAACCATCTGCAATAATGCCGCAGTATACATCAGGCGCATCAAACAGCGCACCGATGAGGCCGGGCTCACGTCCGGCAAAGGCAGGCATCGCATTATAGAGGTGCGTGGCGAACGTAATGCCCGCCGCAAACCCCGCTTTTGCCTCTTCATAAGTGGCACTGGAATGTCCGGCTGAGACCACGATACCCGCTTCGCTCAGTTGGCGAATCACCGCGCTGCCCACCACTTCGGGTGCCAGCGTAACTTTGCTGATCACGTCTGCGTTGTCGCAAAGGAATTGCACCATCTGCGCATCGGGCTCACGGATCAGGGCAGGGTTATGTGTGCCCTTTTTCGCCACACTCAGCCAGGGGCCTTCCAGATGTAAGCCCAGCATAACGTGAGGATACTTCTGCAAAAAGGCGCGCATTGTTTCCACCGCGCGCACCATCAGTGCGTCACTGCTGGTAATCAGCGTAGGCAGAAAGCTGGTACAGCCCGATTTCACATTGGCGCGATGCATGGTTTCCAGCGTTTCCACGCTGATGGCGTCTATATCGTCATTAAACTGGACGCCGCCACAGCCGTTAAGCTGCAGGTCGATAAAGCCGGGCGCGATAATGGCGCCGCTTACGTCCTGCTGTTCAATGCCTGACGGCAAGGCAGTAACAGGGCAAACCCGTTCAATGCGTCCGTCAGCGATCACCACGGCATGGTGATCCAGAATTTCGTAGCCGCTGTAGATTCGGCCATTGACTAATGCGTACATCTTCTTCTCCCGGCTTACCTGCCGCTCGTGCATCTGACAGCAGGTGACGTAATAACGGTATTAAACGCCCTGCATATTTTCCGCTTCCATTTCACGGAAGTACTTCACCGTTTTAACTTTCAACTCCATGGTCGCGGGCTCGTCGCAGACCACCACGGATTTAGGATGGAGTTGCAGGCAACTAATTGTCCACATGTGGTTCACGTTTCCTTCCACGGCAGCCTGCAACGCCTGTGCTTTAACGTGACCAGTAACCAGAATCATCACTTCTTCAGCGTCCAGCAGTGTGCCCACGCCAACGGTCAGGGCATATTTCGGCACCTGATCAACATCACCGTTAAAAAAGCGTGAATTTGCCACACGTGTGTCGTGAGTCAGCGTTTTGATACGAGTGCGTGAAGATAATGACGACGCGGGTTCGTTAAAGGCGATATGGCCATCATTACCGACGCCGCCCATGAACAGGTGGATTTTGCCCAGAGACCGAATTTTATCTTCATAACGGCGACATTCTGCGTCAATATCGGGCGCATTACCATTCAGCAAATTGATGTTTTCGGGTTGAATATCAACGTGGTCAAAGAAATTACGATGCATAAAGCTGTGGTAGCTTTCCGGATGCTCTTTCGGCAGCCCGACATATTCATCCATGTTGAAGGTAATGACATGTCTGAAGCTAACCTGGCCCGCTTTGTGCATATCGATCAGGTGCTTGTACGCTTCCAGAGGCGTACCGCCCGTAGGCAGTCCCAGAATAAAGGGCTTGTCAGCGCTGGGATTAAACGCATTAATACGGTTCACTATATGGCGCGCTGCCCATTTGCCGACCTGAGTGGGAGTAGATAAAGGAATCAGTCTCATGTTGCACCTCAAATGTGAGTGAAGGATTCGACGCGCAGCAAAGCCATGTTGCCGGTGAGGACAGGCGAACGGGAAGGAAACGCGCGTCTCGATATTTCGCATCATAAAATAAGTGGGCGTTCATAGCCAGTCATGTCGACGTTAAAAATCAATTTTTGGTGATTTTTGTCACAAATGGCTGCTATTAATTTGTAGAGCGAATTAATTTGTTATTACACTCCTCAGCACTGAGTGTAATGCCGTCAGAAGCGGGCTTCTGACATAACAACATTAAGCGGCAGCCATGCAATAAGTCAGTTTCAATGGGGAAAAGGTCAATGTTAAGTTACTTACAACGTGTGGGGCGGGCCCTGATGGTGCCGGTCGCTACGCTGCCCGCAGCAGCAATTTTAATGGGAATAGGGTACTGGATCGATCCTGACAGCTGGGGTGCAGGCAATGCCTTTGCCGCGTTGTTAATTAAATCCGGTGGCGCGATCATCGAAAATATGTCGGTGCTGTTCGCCATTGGCGTTGCATACGGCATGTCAAAAGATAAAGACGGTGCGGCTGCACTGACCGGCTTTGTGGGCTTCCTGGTCGTCACTACGCTGTGTTCACCGGCTGCTGTAGCCATGATCCAGAAGATCCCGGTGGCGGACGTGCCGGCGGCGTTTGGAAAAATCAGCAACCAGTTTGTCGGTATTCTGGTAGGCGTGCTGTCCGCAGAAGTCTATAACCGTTTTAGCCATGTAGAACTGCCCAAAGCGTTCTCATTCTTTAGCGGGCGTCGGCTGGTGCCTATTCTGGTGTCCTTCCTGATGATTCTGGTGGCATTTATCCTGATGTACATCTGGCCTGTCATCTTTAATGGTCTGGTGAGCTTCGGTGAGCATATTCAGAAACTGGGATCGGTTGGTGCGGGTGTTTACGCCTTCTTTAACCGTTTGCTTATTCCGGTTGGCTTACATCATGCGCTGAACTCCGTTTTCTGGTTCGACGTAGCAGGCATTAACGATATCCCTAAATTCCTCGGCGGTGCGCAGTCGCTGGCAAATGGCACTGCTATCCCGGGCATCACTGGCCGCTATCAGGCGGGTTTCTTCCCAATTATGATGTTCGGTTTGCCGGGCGCGGCGCTGGCAATTTACCATTGCGCTCGCCCTGAAAACCGGGCAAAAGTGGGCGGTATCATGCTGGCGGCCGCTTTCGCAGCATTCTTTACCGGTATCACCGAACCGCTGGAATTCTCCTTTATGTTCGTGGCACCGGTACTGTATGTCATCCATGCTGTACTGACCGGCATCTCGGTCTTTATCGCTGCCAGCATGCACTGGATTGCCGGCTTTGGCTTCAGTGCGGGATTAGTGGATATGGTGCTCTCTACCCGTAATCCCCTGGCGACGCACTGGTACATGCTGATTCCGCAGGGCCTGGTGTTCTTCGTGATTTATTATCTGGTCTTCCGCTTTACCATCAAAAAATTCAACCTGATGACCCCAGGTCGTGAACTGGCGGTAGCGGGGGATGAAGCGGACGGTTATGACGTGAACGTTGATACCACTGATAATGGTGAAAGCGCCACGGAATCACTGGCACGCCGCTACATCGGCGCGGTGGGCGGTTCAGACAACCTTACCGCCATTGATGCCTGTATTACCCGTTTACGTCTGAACGTGAAAGATGCGGGCCAGGTTAACGAAGGTGTGGCAAAACGGCTGGGCGCGTCGGGTGTGATTCGCCTCAACAAGCAAAGTGTCCAGATTATCGTGGGTACCCAGGCGGAAAGTATCGCCACGGCCATGAAAAAAGTGCTGGTGAAAGGCCCGGTTGCTGGCGCAGCCAGCAGTGGCAGTGCGCCAGCCCCCGCTAACGAGGCCAAACCCCAGGCCGTCCTGAACAGTGAAAAACGCGTTATCGCAACGCTGATGGCCCCAGTGAGCGGTGAGGTTATCGCACTGGATGCGGTGCCGGATGAGGCTTTCGCCAGTAAAGCCGTGGGTGATGGCGTGGCGATTAAGCCGAGCGACAAGCGCGTCGTTGCGCCTGTTGCCGGTACGGTGGTGAAAATTTTCAACACGAACCATGCTTTCTGTCTGGAAAGTGAAAACGGGGTAGAGATCGTCGTGCACATGGGGCTGGATACCGTGGCGCTGGACGGTCAGGGCTTTACCCGTTTAGTGGAAGATGGTGCACAGGTCACAGCAGGCCAGCCGGTGCTGGAGATGGATCTGGACTATCTTAACGCCCATGCCCGCTCAATGATCAGTCCGGTGGTGGTCAGCAATATTGAAGACTTCGCCGGTTTAACGCTGCTGGCGCAGGGCCAGGTCATCGCCGGTGAAACCCCGCTGTATGAAGTAAAAGGCTAATTCCCTATATCCTCAACAAAAGGCAGGAAGCGATTCCTGCCTTTTTTATTTTAATCGCCCAACAAACGGTTGTTTCTCTGCAACGCTTTGTGGATCATACCCGGATATTACGTGGTATAAACCACCCATTCTATGCGTTGAGGATTTTGAGATGAGTGAGGCTGAAGCCCGCCCAACGAACTTTATTCGTCAGATTATTGACGAGGATTTGGCGAGCGGTAAGCACAGCAGTGTGCATACCCGTTTTCCGCCAGAGCCAAATGGTTATCTGCATATCGGCCATGCTAAATCAATCTGCCTGAATTTCGGTATTGCACAAGATTATCAGGGCGAGTGCAATCTGCGTTTTGACGATACCAATCCGGTCAAAGAGGATATGGAGTTCGTCGAATCCATTAAGCGTGACGTGCAGTGGCTGGGTTTTACCTGGAGCGGCGAGGTTCGTTATTCATCTGACTATTTCGACCAGCTTTATCACTATGCCGTTGAACTGATCAACAAAGGCCTGGCCTACGTTGATGAACTGACGCCAGACGAAATTCGTGAATACCGCGGTACCTTAACGGCACCGGGTAAAAACAGCCCTTACCGCGACCGCAGTGTGGAAGAGAACCTCGCGCTGTTTGAAAAAATGCGCAATGGCGAGTTCGCAGAGGGCAAAGCCTGTCTGCGCGCGAAAATCGACATGGCCTCCAGCTTTATCGTCATGCGCGATCCGGTGCTGTACCGCATCAAGTTTGCCGAGCATCATCAAACCGGCAATAAGTGGTGCATCTACCCGATGTACGACTTTACTCACTGCATTTCGGATGCGCTGGAAGGCATTACGCACTCCCTTTGCACGCTGGAATTCCAGGACAACCGCCGCCTGTATGACTGGGTGCTGGATAACATTACTATTCCTGTTCATCCGCGTCAGTATGAGTTTTCGCGCCTGAATCTGGAGTATGCGGTGATGTCAAAACGCAAACTGACGCAGTTGGTCAGCGAGAAGCATGTTGAAGGCTGGGACGATCCGCGCATGTTAACCGTGTCGGGTTTGCGTCGTCGTGGTTACACCGCGGCCTCCATTCGTGAGTTCTGCCGCCGCATTGGTATCACGAAGCAGGACAACATCGTTGAAATGGCTTCGCTGGAATCCTGTATCCGCGACGATCTCAACGAAAATGCGCCGCGGGCGATGGCGGTGCTGGATCCGGTGAAAATTGTGCTGGAAAACCTGCCTGCCGGGCACAATGAAGTGCTCAGCATGCCAAATCATCCTAACAAACCGGAAATGGGCACACGCGATGTTCCCTTTAGCCGCGAGATCTGGATCGATCGTGCCGACTTCCGCGAAGAGGCGAATAAGCAATATAAGCGCCTGGTGCTGGGTAAAGAAGTGCGTCTGCGTAATGCCTATGTCATCCGTGCGGAACGGACCGCGAAAGATGAAGAAGGCAATATCACCTGCATCTACTGCACCTGTGACGTCGATACGCTGAGTAAAGATCCCGCTGATGGCCGTAAAGTCAAAGGGGTTATCCACTGGGTCTCTGCTGAACATGCGCTACCGGCAGAATTCCGTCTGTATGACCGTCTGTTCAGCGTCCCGAATCCGGGTGCGGCGGATGATTTTCTGACGACAATCAATCCGGATTCGCTGGCGATTAAACACGGCTTCGTTGAACCCGGTCTGCGTGACGCAGAAGCCAGTGCGCCTTATCAGTTCGAACGTGAAGGCTATTTCTGCGCTGACAGTGTGTATTCAACACCGTCGCAGTTAGTGTTTAACCGTACTGTTGGTCTGCGCGATACCTGGGCGAAAAACGGCGAATAATTTACGCCGCATGGTCATCAGATGATCGGTAAAGGGCGAGCAATCGCCCTTTTTTATTGGGTGGATTTTTTTTAGCGCCGACATTTGTCCTGAACCCGTTTAATTCGATTAATTTTACTTCTGTGGAATCGCTCTCAGTTTAATTTTTTTAATAACTTTCCCAGTGTGAATTATTTTTTTTCAGGTACGCTAACCCTCTGTAGTCTTTGTTTGGGGTTAAAAAGGAAAAAAATGACAGTTTTCGCACATGAAGCCAAACACAGCGTTGTCGTCTTACATCAACTCATTGAACATATTTTTAACCACAGCCGTGACAGTGGTGACAGCTTTCATCTGCTGCTTTCTCATTTTCATCCCGACTTCCAGATGGTCACGCCACAGGGCAAGATGCTGAACCTCAATGAGGTTGAAGAACTCTTTCGCCGCTTACAGGGCGCACGGGAAGGGATGCGCATCGCGACCAGCGAACATGTGATCCTGTCAGAGCACGCTAACGAGGTCACCATTCAGTATCGGGAAGTGCAGATGATGAATGGGGAAAATAAAAGCCGCATTTCCGTTGCGATTCTGGACTGCTCACACCTCGGTGCCCCGCTGGCGCTACCTGCAGGAAACGCTGGTGGCGTGACTGACAGGCACAAAAAAGCCGATGCAGGCATCGGCTTTTTCTTTACCGTCTGACAAACGTTACTTGTCGTGCAGTGTTTCGTCTTCGTGGCAATCGCCCAGGGCACAGTGACCATACAGGTACAGGCTGTGGTTGGTGAGCTTAATACCGTGACGTGTCGCGATATCACGCTGACGCGTTTCAATAGACTCATCACTAAATTCAATGACTTTACCGCAATCCAGACAGATCAGGTGATCGTGATGGTGCTGCTGCGTCAGCTCAAACACCGATTTACCGCCTTCAAAGTTGTGGCGGGTCACAATGCCGGCATCGTCGAACTGGTTCAGTACACGGTAAACCGTGGCCAGTCCAATCTCTTCGCCCATATCAATCAGGCGTTTATACAGATCTTCCGCGCTGACGTGATGGCATGCAGGTTCCTGAAGCACTTCCAGAATTTTGAGTCTGGGCAGGGTGACTTTCAGGCCAGCCTTCTTTAATGCGGTGTTGTTGTCAGTCATGCGGATATTGTCCTGTTACTTTGGTCACTCTTGTGGCATGTAGCCTGTATGTCGATCGACCGCCATTCTCATTTGCGTCTCATTATAGAACTGATGCGCTGAAATGAAAACCGATGCTGCCTGCGATGAAACCGTGGCGATGTTCGCGGTACAAAGCATGGAGGGCGGGCTGGCTACCATTTCGCGTTGTGTCATCTCAATTCCAGGGAAATAAGCAGATGATCGATGCGGGTATTCTACAGACTAAATGCGGAAAGTTACAAAAATGTAGCTATTATTTTTATAGGAAAAGCCATTGATGCAGTGTGGACCAGCGCCCACACTGCGCTCACGGCTATCACGCTTCGATAATTTCTTTGAGTTGCAGTTCATCGAAGATCTGCTTAACCCATTTGTCGACGCGTTCGTTCGTCAGTTCTGGCTGGCGATCTTCATCAATCGCCAGGCCCAGGAAGTGGTTATCGTCTGCCAGACCTTTTGAGGCCTCGAAGTGGTAGCCCTCGGTTGGCCAGTGGCCCACGATAATGGCACCGTTAGGTTCGATGATGTCACGAATGGTGCCCATCGCGTCACAGAAGTACTCGGCGTAGTCTTCCTGATCGCCACAACCGAACAGCGCCACCAGCTTACCGTTGAAGTCGATCTCTTCCAGCGTCGGGAAAAAGTCATCCCAGTCGCACTGTGCTTCACCATAGTACCAGGTCGGAATACCCAGCAGCAGGATGTCAAAGGCTTCCAGATCTTCTTTAGTGCTTTTCGCGATGTCGTGAACCTCTGCAACGTCTTTGCCCAGTTGTTTCTGGATCATTTTTGCAATGTTTTCGGTGTTACCGGTATCGCTGCCAAAGAAGATGCCTACGATTGCCATGGGCAAAATAACCTCTTAAATCCTGATGATAGAATGAATGCCTGAGCATATTCAGCAAATGATAGCAGACCACGCAAAAGGGCGGAACTTGTAAAGCCGCGACATTTGTTTCTGTGTGCGGTTTACGTGCGTTAGTCCAGTTTGAGTTGCGCCAGCAGCATTTGTTCAATTAATTCACTGCGGCTGAGATTACGCTGTTCAGCCAGCGTATTAAGCGCTTCTACAGCCTGGCTGTTCATTTTGAGTTCGACACGGCGAAGCCCGCGCCCTTTGTCACGTTTCAGTTGATTGCGTTTATTGATACGCAGCTGTTCATCACGCGTAAGCGGACTGGTTTTAGGGCGACCAGGGCGACGCTCGTTAGCGAACAGATCGAGCGTCGTGCGGTCAGTGTTTTCTTTTGCCATGGCTTAGTACAACTGAATGGGCGCACACGGATCGTTCCGCTGCGCAGATTAAATTACTGGCTTTACCGTGGATACGCGCCCACGGCAAAAATTTAGCGCGCCATCATACTCCAGGCTAACCATGGACGCCAATCCTAAACTTTTACAGCCAGTTAAGCGGATTTATCGTGCAAAAAACCGGCGAATGCTGCGTAAAACAGCATCAGGTTTTTCGGCGTGGACCCAGTGACCTGCACCGCCAATCACGTGCGCCTGCGCGGCGGGAAACTGTTGCAGTATCGCATCACGGTACTGATTGTCCAGATAAGGGGAGTCACCACCGCGAATGAACAACGCCGGGTGCGGCCACGCGGGCACCGTTTCCCAACCCGTGATATACGCATAGTTGTCCCAGAGCGCTGGAACGTTAAAGCGCCATTCACCGCTACTGAACGATTTCAGGATGAACTGAATCACACCTTCTTCATTAAGATGAAGACGCATAATTTCGGCCGCCTCACTGCGCAGCGTCACGCCCGCGTCGGTGACGGCTCGGATCGCGGCAAAAATTTCGTCGTGGCGGCGCGTCTGATAGTCGACGGGCGCAATGTCGATCATCACCATCTGTTCTATCCGCTCAGGGGCCAGGGCGCTCATCGTCATGGCAATTTTACCGCCCATGGAGTGACCAATGACGGAAAGGCGCTCAATGCCCTGCGCATCAAGCGTGTCCAGCATATCCTGGGCCATAACCTGGTAGGTCATCTCGTCAGCGCGCGGAGATAAGCCATGATTACGCACATCAACCTGGATAAGCGGATGGTCATCTTTCAGACCGCGCGCCAGAACGCCGAGGTTATCAAGACTGCCAAACAAACCGTGAATGAGCAGAACGGGTGTGGAATCAGCAGAAGATTGTTCAGTTTGCAGACGGGCATTCAAAATCATAGCAAAGTTCTTAAGTGTGAGACCTGCGCTTAGGTTATCATGGTTTCACCTTTTCAGGTGCGCTGCTTCCGGTGGCATTAGGACATATTCTGACTTTTGCCCCTAAACCGTTTGAATGCTATCAGCCTGTCTGAATTTAACTTTATAATCTTCATGTTAGAACCTGCACACGGCCTGAAACCCCGGTGTTTACCTCTGGATTTTCAGAAAATCGCGGGTTCTGTCGTGAGTCAAAACCGTACGGAATAAGATGAAAACGATCGAAGTTGACGAAGAGCTCTACCGTTATATTGCCAGCCACACGCAACATATTGGCGAAAGCGCATCCGATATTCTGCGCCGTATGCTGAAGTTTACTGCGGGTCAGACAGCCACCGCGACCGAAACACAGCCTGTTGCCGCCTCGCAGCCGTCTAAAACGGCACAGTCGGCAGGGAATGAGTCACGCCCTCAGGATCGTGTTCGTGCGGTGCGCGAGTTGCTGCTTTCTGATGAATATGCAGAGCAGAAGCGGGCGGTAAATCGCTTTATGCTAATCTTGTCAACGCTCTATCGTCTGGATACGGCCGCGTTTGCTGAGGCGACCACCTCCATGCAGGGCCGTACGCGCATCTATTTTGCAGGCGATGAGCACACGCTGCTGCAAAGCGGCACCCATACCAAGCCGAAGCATGTGCCCGGCACGCCGTACTGGGTCATTACGAATACCAATACCGGTCGTAAACGCAGCATGATCGAACACATTATGCTGTCGATGCAGTTCCCATCGGAACTGGCTGAGAAAGTTTGCGGCACCATTTAAACTGAAGCGTCAGGGAGAAGCGCCAATGGCCAATCACCCCCGTGCCGGGCAGCCTGCCCAGCAGAGCGATTTGATTAACGTTGCACAATTAACTTCACAATATTATGTCCTGCAGCCCGATGTGGCGAATCCAGAACATGCGGTGAAATTTGGCACATCAGGCCATCGCGGTAGCGCAGGACGTCACAGCTTTAACGAAAAGCACATTCTGGCGATTGCGCAGGCGATTGCGGAAGAGCGTAAAAAGAACGATATTACCGGCCCGTGCTATGTGGGTAAAGATACGCACGCGCTGTCTGAGCCCGCGCTGCTGTCCGTGCTGTCCGTGCTGACCGCAAACGGGGTTGATGTGATTGTTCAGCAGGATAACGGTTATACGCCAACGCCTGCGATTTCGAACGCTATCCTTGAACACAACAAATCCGGCGGCCCACTGGCGGATGGCATTGTGATTACGCCGTCGCACAATCCCCCGGAAGATGGCGGCATTAAATACAATCCGCCAAACGGTGGGCCGGCAGATACCAACGTCACCAAAGTGGTGGAAGACCGCGCGAATCAGCTGTTGAAAGACGGCCTTAAAGACGTTAAACGTCTGTCACTGGATCAGGCCTGGGCCAGCGGACACATCCATGAAAAAGATCTGATTCAGCCTTACGTGGAAGGTCTGTCACAGATCATCGACATTCCTGCGATTCAGAAAGCGGGTCTGAAGATTGGTGTCGATCCGCTTGGCGGTTCCGGGATCGCTTACTGGCAGCGTATCGCTGAGCACTACAAGCTGGATCTGACGCTGGTGAATGACGCTGTCGACCAGACTTTCCGCTTTATGCACCTTGATAAAGATGGTGTGGTGCGCATGGACTGTTCGTCCGAATGCGCCATGGCGGGGCTGCTGGCCTACAAAGACAAATTCGATCTGGCCTTCGGAAACGATCCGGATTATGACCGTCACGGCATTGTTACCCCTGCCGGGCTCATGAATCCGAACCATTATCTGGCCGTTGCGATCAACTATTTGTTCCAGCACCGTCCGCAGTGGGGTCAGGACGTTGCCGTGGGTAAAACCCTCGTGTCCAGTGCGATGATTGACCGGGTCGTAGACGATATTGGCCGCAAGCTGGTAGAAGTCCCGGTGGGCTTTAAATGGTTCGTGGATGGCCTGTTTGATGGCAGCTTTGGTTTTGGCGGCGAAGAAAGTGCGGGTGCGTCATTCCTGCGCTTCGACGGCACACCCTGGTCAACCGACAAAGACGGGATCATCCTGTGTCTGCTGGCGGCAGAAATTACGGCCGTAACGGGTAAGAACCCGCAGCAACACTATGATGAACTGGCTGCACGCTTCGGTGCGCCAAGCTACAACCGTCTGCAGGCACCGGCAACATCGGCGCAGAAAGCCGCATTGTCGAAGCTGTCACCTGAAATGGTCAGTGCAGATACGCTGGCGGGCGATCCGATTACCGCACGCTTAACGGCCGCTCCCGGTAACGGCGCGTCTATCGGTGGACTGAAAGTCATGACGGAAAACGGCTGGTTCGCTGCGCGTCCATCGGGCACCGAAGACGCGTATAAGATCTACTGTGAAAGCTTCCTGGGCGCAGAGCACCGTGCGCAGATCGAGAAAGAAGCCGTCGAGATTGTCAGTGAAGTGCTGAAAAACGCCTGATAAATCTGTTAAATAAAAAAAGCGCCGCTGGCGCTTTTTTTTATGGCATGAACCGGTAGCCGATACCGGTTTCCGTCAGCAGGTGAACGGGTTGGGTCGGATTGGCTTCAAGCTTTTGCCGCAGATGGCCCATATAAATGCGCAGATAATGGCTGTGTTCGACAGCGTTGGGTCCCCAGACCTGATTCAGCAGCTGACGCTGCGTCAGAACTTTCCCCGCGTTATTCAGTAATGTGGTCAGCAAACGAAACTCGATGGGCGTAAGGTGAACCTCTTCGCCCGCGCGCAGCACGCGGCGTGCGGCAATATCGACGACCACGTCGGCGAAGCTGACCTTCGGATCGGGGTGCTTCCCGGCATGACGCCGCAGGGCGACCCGAACACGCGCCAGCAGTTCACCAATCCCAAAAGGTTTAGTCAGGTAATCATCGGCACCAGCATCCAGTGCGTCAATTTTGTCCTGCTCGTCAGTACGGGCAGAGAGAACAATAACTGGCAGCGTGCTCCACTGGCGGAGTTCACCAATAAACGTCTTGCCGTCGCCATCAGGTAAACCCAGATCAAGGATGACTAAATCGGGCTTTCGCGTGGCGGCTTCGATCAGCCCACGTTGCAGCGTCTCAGCATCGAAAACCTTCAGGCCTTCACTTTCCAGCGCGAGGCGCACGAAGCGGCGAATTTCTTTCTCATCTTCAATGATTAAAACCGTGGTCACACCAATCCTGCCATTGCCTGAAAAGGGAAAACACACTGTATCAACTTTTCTGGCGTTCGTCCGTGTTGCCATGAAATCCGTTGAAGGATCACCTCTGTAACTCATAATTAACCTGGGTATAACGGCCAGGTAAACTTACCCGTGCAGAACAAAAAAGACGCAAATTTAGTGGTCAGATGAGTAGTAAAATCATCCAACCCGGCGTAATATTAGACACAGATCACATTTATGACGTTTTTTTACTCAGGAGGCTGCTATGTACCGCACCTATCCACTTCACAAAATTATTTTGCGCCGAACGCTGGTCATCCTCTCAGGTCTGCTCGCTCTGCCGGTTATGCTGTTTCGTCAGGATCGGGCGCGCTTCTAAAGCTACCTGCATCGGATGTGGTGCAAAACCAGCGCCAAACCGGTCTGGCTGGCGCAGTCTGAAGCAGCGGCGGGTATTTTCTGGTAAGTCCCTGCTGTGCGGTTGATTTTACGCCGCGCAGGCCTGGGGACACATCCCTACAGCGGGGATTGCCAGCGTTTTCTCAGACGTGCTTATCTGTTTTTCACCTGCAGTGTGCTGTGGCACGGTGTTAAGGGCGACACAGCGCCTCTTTTTTCCCTGTTCGTTCCGTCACGCAGCTTAGTTGCGCCTTAGCTTTGCGCCAGTGAAGCAGGAAACCTTCTCAGTGTCCGGGCAAGCCGCCCCGTCCGCCAGTGCCCGTTCACGGGCAACCCTTCCTTATTATCTGACCGGCGGCCCCGACGGGCACCGCACTTTACGCGCTTCAGAACCCGCTGCAATATCGCCCACAGGCAGAAGCACTGACGGCAGACCGCTAGCGTTTAGGCACCGGCGGGGCAAACTGCAGCGCGCCTGCGATACAGTTCCAGGCATTGATCGGGGCAACAGCCGAGGTAAGAAACGCGATTTCCTGTTTATCGAAGACGCGGCTGACCTCAGCATACACCGCATCAGAAACCGGCTGCTGCGCCATTAAGGTCAGGGCCTCTGTCCAGGCCAGCGCCGCACATTCCCGCTCCGAATAGATACCGGCTTCGCGCCATACTGCGACCAGATCCATTTTTACCGGGCTCAAATCGGTCTTACGCGCCAGATTGAGATGGTACTGGAGGCAAAAAGCGCACGCATTCAGCTGTGAAGCGCGCAGTTTGATCAGCTCAGTGAGCGATTTTTCCAGCCCGGAATCGTCAACGGCTTTGCCCAGCATCGCTAAGGCTGCCACCACATCGGGTGCGGTATGTTCGAACGAAGACCAGTCGCTGCGACGGTGATTAAGTGATGTCACGATATACCTCATCTGTTAATATAAGAATTCGAACAACAATATATGGAACTCTTATATTATGCGCAAGTCAGATCTGCAGAGCACCACCATCCCCGAACCCGGTGAAGGAAAACGCGGTGAGTCAGGCCATATTGGTTATCTGCTGCGGCAGGCCCATGCGGCTCATAAAATCAGAATGGAAAATGCGCTGAAGGATAAAGGCGTCACGTTGCCGCAATTTTCGGTGCTGACCATGCTTGCGGCCTATCCCGGCGCATCGGGTGCCGACCTTGCGCGTCTGTCGCTGCTGACGCCACAGACGATGAGCGTCATTGTGGCGAATCTGGAGCGGGCCGGAATGATTTGTCGTCGTCCGCATGCGGTGCACGGCAGAATTCAGGTGATTGAGATTGCTGACGCCGGGCGTGAGGTTCTCGCGCAGTGCAAAGTAGCGGTTCAGTCGGTTGAGGCCAGCCTGCTTTCGGGTGTCACGCCTGAGGATGAAAAGGTGATTCGGCGCTGGCTGGTCAGCGTGGCAGTGGGAGAATAAACCGTTAAAAAAGACCACGGGCTGGTCATCTGAAAGGCTTCGCGGCGTTCACTTTTGCTACACAGAATCTGTACCATCCCGGTCGTTTTACGCTACACTTAAACCTCTACAAGTTTTCGGAGGTTGTACAAGTATGAGCGAAAAAATTCCCGTTGGGATCAGCGCTTGCCTGCTTGGTGAGAGCGTCAGATTTGATGGCGGCCACAAGCGGCTCGCGTTCGCCACTGAGCAACTGACGCCTTTTGTTCGTTTCGAACCCGTTTGCCCTGAAATGGCGATTGGGCTGCCCACGCCGCGCCCGGCGCTGCGCTTAGTTAAGCAGAGCGACGACGATGAACTGCACCTTTGCTTCAGCAAAGAGGGCGGCGATGACATCACCGATAAGATGCGCGACTGGTCCGAAAAACGCGTGAAATCGCTGCATCACCTGTGCGGCTACATACTGTGTGCAAAATCACCCAGTTGCGGGATGGAGCGCGTGCGTATCTACGAGCCCGCTACCAATAATAACCGTAAAGCGGGAACCGGTATATTTACCCGTTTTCTGCAACGTGAAATGCCCTGGTTACCGCTCGAAGAAGACGGGCGTCTGAACGATCCGACATTACGTGAAAACTTTATCGGCCGGATTTGCGCGCTGCACGAGTTTCATGAAATGTGGAAAAAGGGGCTGACCCGTCATGGCCTGATTGCCTTCCACAGCCAGTATAAATTGTTACTGCTGGCGCATTCGCAAAAAAAATACCGTGAACTGGGCCCCTTTGTTGCCTCGATGAACCAGTGGGAGTCACTGGAGGCGTTTGCCTTCGAGTACCGCAACCGCCTTATGGATCTGATGTCACAACCGGCCTCGCGCACTAACCACACCAATGTGTTGATGCATGTTCAGGGTTATTTCCGCAGTCAACTGAGTTCGCCGCAACGTAGAGAACTGACGTCACTGATTGATTGTTACCGTCAGGGCACGCAACCGTTACTGGCGCCGATTACGATTCTTAAGCACTACATGGCTGAATATCCTCATCCGTGGCTGACGCAGCAGCGCTACTTCGATCCTTACCCGGAAGCGCTGCGCCTGCGCTACGGACAATGAGTCGGGAGCATGATGACGACCCATCTTGTCTGGTTCCGTAATGACCTGCGCATCAATGATAACCTTGCGCTGCATGCCGCCTGCAGCAAGTCAGATGCCCGTGTCATAGCACTGTTTATTGCCACGCCGGGACAGTGGCAGCAACACGATATGGCCCCCCGGCAGGCCGCGTTTATTCACCAGAATCTCTGCAGCCTGCAGGCATCACTGGCCGAAAAAGGCATCCCGCTGCATGTTCATCAGTATGATGATTTCGCTGCCAGCGTGGATTTTCTCGTCACGTTTTGTGAACAGCAAAACGTTGATCAACTGTTTTATAACTACCAGTACGAATTTAACGAACGTCAGCGCGATGCGCAGGCGGAAAAGCGGTTAGATGAAGCGGACGTGATCTGTCAGGGGTTTGATGACAGCGTACTTTTGTCGCCCGGCAGTATCCAGACCGGCGATGGTGAGATGTACAAAGTGTTTACTCCGTTCAGAAAAGCCTTTATTCGTCGCCTGCAGCAGGGGTTGCCTGAGTGTGTCCCGGCGCCTAAAGCCCGGGATGGCGCGCCCCTGAACACACCAGAAGCGATTTCGCCGTTTGATTACGACCATGCTGAGGTTGATGATGCGCTGTTTCCGGCCGGTGAACAGGCGGCGATTAAGCGGCTACGTGCGTTTGCGCAACATGCCGTGCTGGATTACCCAAAGCAGCGTGACCTGCCTGCGCGCGACAGCACCAGCCGGTTATCGGCTTACCTGACCATCGGCGTGCTTTCACCGCGCCAGTGTCTGCATCGGGTGTTGCATGAACATCCGGGGGCGCTGGAAGGCAGCCCGGCGGCCGTCTGGATCAATGAACTCATCTGGCGTGAGTTCTATCGCCATCTCATCGTTGCGTTTCCCCGACTGTGTAAGCATCAGCCTTTTGTCCACTGGACGCGTCATGTCGCGTGGCAACGAAACGAGGCGCATTTTGACGCCTGGAAAGCCGGGAAAACCGGTTATCCCATCGTCGATGCCGCCATGCGACAGATGCTGCAGACCGGCTGGATGCATAACCGGCTTCGCATGATCACGGCCAGTTTTCTGGTAAAGGATCTGTTAATCGACTGGCGCCAAGGCGAGCGCTATTTCATGCAGCAGCTTATCGATGGCGACCTGGCCGCCAATAACGGCGGCTGGCAGTGGGCGGCGTCCACGGGGACCGATGCCGCACCGTATTTCCGCATTTTTAACCCTACGACGCAAAGTGAGCGTTTCGATGAACAGGGTGATTTTATTCGTCACTACCTGCCCGAACTGAAAGACGTGCCGGACAGTGCGATTCATCAGCCGCACGAATGGGCGCGGAAAAACAACAAGACACTCGATTATCCAACACCGATCGTGGAACATAAGGACGCACGTAAAAAGACACTCGACGCCTTCGAGCGCGCAAAAAATGCGGCCTGAGGTGGCAAGGAGCAGAAATGAATCACTATGCGTTAGAAAAAATCGTTAACGATCAGCTGGCAACCCATACCTTCAGCGATTATGCGCCAAACGGGCTACAGGTCGAAGGCCGACCTGAAGTGAAAACGATCGTTACCGGCGTGACCGCCTGCCAGGCGCTGCTGGATGAAGCGGTGGCGCGCAAAGCCGATGCGGTGCTGGTACATCACGGTTATTTCTGGAAAAGTGAACCGGCGGTGATTAAAGGCATGAAACGTCAGCGTCTGCGCACGCTACTGGCAAACGATATTAACCTCTACGGCTGGCACCTGCCGCTGGATGCGCACCCTGAGCTGGGCAATAACGCGCAGTTGGCTAAGCTGCTGGGTATTAACGTGATGGGCGAGATTATGCCGCTGGTACCCTGGGGCGGACTGACTCAGCCTGTGAGCGGCCATGCGTTGGCACAGCGTATTACTGATGTGCTGGGACGGGAGCCGCTTCACTGTGGTGATAATGCGCCAGCAGCGATCCGTCGTGTTGCCTGGTGCAGTGGCGGCGGTCAGGGATTTATAGATAATGCGGCCGCCTTTGGCGTAGATGCCTTTATTACGGGCGAGGTCTCTGAGCAAACCATTCACAGCGCCCGTGAACAAGGCCTGCACTTTTTCGCCGCAGGCCACCATGCCACCGAACGCGCGGGTATTCGGGCGTTGGGTGAATGGCTGGCGGAGCATCATGGCCTGGATGTCACGTTTATTGATATTCCCAATCCCGCCTGATCCCCCTGGGTTCTGCCATCTGCGCAGAACCCAAACCTGTTGACACATTACCGTCACTTTCGCATAACTACCTTCCTGGGTTGTAAAACACATTTGGCTTTTGCGCGCCAGAATCCTGTCTGAGCGCCGCAAAGCTGTTTACCAGGAGGTACGTGTTGCAAAAAACACGATGCTATATGCTGGGCGAGCGCGCGGTGGTACTGGAGTTGTCTCCGCCCGTTTCGCTGGCCAGTCAGCAGCGAATCTGGCATCTGTGCCAGCGTTTGCAGTCACACGACGCGACCCGGGAAGTGATTCCCGGCATGAACAACCTGACGCTGCTGTTACGGGAGCCGCCCAGAGATGCCCGACAGGCGACGGCGCAACTTGAACAGTGGTGGCAGGAAAGTGAGGCGCAGGACACAGAGTCGCGCCTTGTGACCATACCGGTCATCTATGGGGGCGAGGCGGGGCCGGATTTGCGTCAGGTGGCCGACCACGCCGGCATGACGGAAAAGCAGGTCGTCGCGTTACACAGCAGCACGGATTACGCGGTTTTCTTTATTGGTTTTCAGCCCGGCTTTCCTTACCTGGCCGGCCTGGATGCGCGCCTGCATATGCCGCGCCGCGCCGAACCGCGCGTTGCGGTTCCGGCTGGATCGGTGGGCATCGGCGGCAGCCAGACCGGTGTTTATCCGCTGGTCTCACCAGGCGGCTGGCAGTTGATTGGCAGGACGCAGGTCGCGCTTTTCACATCCAGCCAGCAGCCGCCAACCTTACTTCGTCCGGGTGACAATGTCCGGTTTGTGCCGCAAAAGGAAGGGATATGTTAAACATTCTTCGCGCGGGTCTGGCAACCAGCATTCAGGATTTCGGACGCTATCACTGGCGACAGTATGGCATCGGCGTCAGTGGTGTCCTGGATCAACCCGCCATGATCACAGCCAATCTGCTGGCAGGCAATCCGCCGGGCAGCGCCGTGCTGGAAATTGTCCTCGGACAGTTCAAAGCGGAATTCCGTCGGGATGGGTGGTTTGCACTAACGGGAGCGGGTTGTCAGGCCGAACTGGATGGCAAGCCTGTCTGGACAGGCTGGCGTTTACCGGTAAAAAAAGGGCAGGTCCTGGTGTTGAAGAAACCGATTCACGGCATGCGCAGCTACCTGGCTGTGCACGGTGGATTCGCTATTCCGCCAGTGCTGGGCTCATGCAGCACCGACATTAAGGCCGGTTTTGGCGGCTTTGAGGGGCGGACGCTGCAGGACGGCGACGGCATTCCGCTGGGCAAACCGCAACAGCACTTCACGAGCAAAAAAGGCGTGCGCCAGTTGCTCTGGGGTAATCGTATTCGGGCGTTACCCGGACCGGAATACCACGAATTCAGCGAAGCGTCACAACAGGCGTTCTGGCGAGCAGCCTGGAAGCTGAACCCTCAAAGTAATCGCATGGGCTACCGTTTGCAGGGCCCTGCTTTGCAACGCGACGTGCCGCGCGAGTTGTTATCGCATGGTCTGGTGCCCGGCGTCATTCAGGTGCCTGGAAACGGTCAGCCTATCGTCCTGCTGGCGGATGCACAGACCACCGGCGGCTATCCACGTATCGCCTGCGTCATTGAATGCGATCTTTATCATCTGGCGCAGATTCGCTTGGGCGAGCCGATTCATTTTATGCCCTGTACGCCCGAAGAGGCGCTGGCGGCAACGCGACAGCAGCAGCATGTATTGGGGCAAATGGCCTGGGGACTGGCAAATGAAAATTGATTTAAACGCCGATCTGGGCGAGGGGAGCAGCAGCGATCGTGCCCTGTTGCAGTTGGTGAGTTCCGCCAACATCGCCTGCGGCTTTCACGCAGGCGACGCGCAGATGATGTTGCAGGCCATTCGCTGGGCCAGCGAATTTGGCGTGGCGATTGGCGCGCATCCCAGCTTTCCCGATCGTGAAAACTTTGGCCGCAGTGCGATGCAACTGCCGCCGGAAACTGTCTATGCGCACATCATCTATCAGGTTGGTGCGCTCAAAAGTCTGGCGGAGAGCGAAGGGCAGTCGCTTGTTCACGTTAAGCCTCACGGTATGTTGTATAACCAGGCGGCGGCGGATGCCACGCTGGCCGAGGCGATTGCGCGAGCCGTCAAAGCCGTCGATGCCCGGCTGATCATGGTGGGGCTGGCTAACAGTGAGTTGATTCGCGCGGCGGCCCATCACGGCCTGAAAACCCGGGAGGAGGTGTTTGCCGATCGCGGCTATCTCAGCAGCGGCGCGCTGGTGCCCCGTGGCCAGCCCGGCGCATTGATTGAAGAGGAAGACCAGGCGATTCAGCAAACCCTGATGATGGTGCGACAGGGGCAGGTCATCAGTGTGACCGGTGAGGCGGTTCAGGTGAACGCAGAAACCGTCTGCCTGCATGGTGACGGGGCGCATGCACTGACGTTTGCGCAACGTCTGCGTGCCAGCTTTGCCAGCCATGCTATCACCGTCACCAGTCAATAAAAAAACGGCATAACCAGCCTGAACGTCTCGGGCTTACTATTTCACGAGGGGAAAAGTATGGACAGCGTAGTAAATCTCTGGCCGCTGCTGGGCATTGCTGCCATCGTCGTTGGCTTCGTTTTGCGTTTTAATCCGGTGCTGGTGGTCATTGTTTCAGGCTTCGTCACCGGTATCGCTGCCCTGATGCCGTTGGGCGATATTTTACAAAAGCTGGGTGAGGGATTTCTGAATACCCGCAACCTGCCGTTGATCCTGCTGCTGCCGCTGGCGGTTATTGGCTTACTGGAACGCCATGGTCTGAAACAGCGCGCGCAGGCGTGGATTGCCCAGATCAAAACGGCGACGGCGGGACGGTTGCTCATTGTCTATCTGTTTGTGCGTGAGGTGACTGCGGCCCTCGGGCTGACCAGTCTCGGCGGTCATCCGCAAATGGTGCGCCCGCTACTTGCGCCGATGGCCGAGGGGGCCAGCGAAAACCGCTACGGGGCCCTACCGCCCGAGGTCCGTCATCGCCTGCGTGCCATGTCCGCTGCCACCGACAACGTCGGGCTGTTCTTTGGCGAGGATATCTTTGTCGCCTTTGGCGCCATTATTTTTATGCATAATTTTATGCAGGAGTCCGCCGGTATCCAGACTGAGCCACTGCATATTGCCCTGTGGGGTATTCCCACGGCGCTCTCAGCCTTTCTGATTCATTCTGCCCGCCTGATCAGGCTGGACCGCCAGCTGGCACGAGAACTGCGCGTCATCAACAGCGAGGCCATGAAAGCCAAAGGAGAGCCGTCATGATTCAGCAACAGTATCTGATGTGGCTGGCTGGCCTGATTCTGCTGGTTGTCGCGGTTTTATCCTGGCGCGACAGCGCAAATCCGCGCCGTTTCACCACTGGCTTATTTTGGGGACTCTATGGCCTGATTTTTCTGGTGGGTGACTGGACAACCGCTCTGATGACCCAACTGATGGGCTCTGCCGAAAGCGGCACACGTACGTTGCAAATTAGCGTGGGCTTAGCGGTGGTTATCATGGGGAGCCTTGCCGGTTGTGGTGGGGTAAAAATGGGCCGCTATCACCAGCGCAGTGAGGCGGAAAAACAGGCCAGTGCCCAGCGTCTGGGCAACAAACTTTTCCTGCCAGCCCTGGCGATCCCCGTCGTGACAGTGATCGGTGTGTTAGCGTTTAATAACCTTCCCGGTCTGCAAACGTGGGTGTTCGGCGCGGGCAACCATTCCACCCTGATTACGCTGTTCTCCATGGCCGTAGGCTGTCTGCTGGGCTGGCTGATCGCCATGAAAATGACGCGTGAAACCCCAGTGCAGTCGATGCAGGAAACCCGACGTTTGCTGGACTGCATCGGCTGGGCGTTTCTCCTGCCGCAAATCCTGGCAACCCTGGGGCTACTGTTTACGGCCGCGGGCGTCGGTGGCGCGATCTCTCATCTCACCGAACATTATCTTGCCGTGGATAACCGCTTCATTGCGGTCACGGTTTACGCGGCAGGGATGGCGCTGCTCACCATGGTGATGGGGAATGCGTTCGCGGCGTTCCCGATTATTACCGCGGGCATCGGCATTCCCATTCTGGTGTTACAGCATGGCGGTAACCCGGCGGTCATGGCGGCAATCGGGATGTTTTCCGGCTACTGCGGTACGTTAATGACGCCGATGGCAGCAAACTTCAACATTGTGCCTGCTGCCTTGCTGGAGTTACCGGATCGCAACGCGGTCATCAAAGCTCAGGTGCCAACCGGTGTGCTACTGTTAATTGTTAACATTTTCTTACTCTACTTCCTGATGTTTTTGTGAGGCAGCATGAAAACGGTATTAATGACGGCATTTGAGCCCTTTGGCGGCGAATCCATTAATCCCTCCTGGCAGGCGGTCAGTGCCCTTGAAGGCCAGACTATTGCTGGCGCACGCATCGTGACGCGCCAGTTGCCCGTCGTATTCAGCGAGGTGCTGGACGTGCTGTATCAGGCGCTGGAAACGATCAGGCCCGATGCCGTTATCGCTGTCGGGCAGGCAGGCGGTCGCAGCGATATCACGGTAGAGCGAATTGGTATTAATGTGGATGATGCGCGCATCCCGGATAATGCGGGCAGGCAACCCGTGGACGAACCCATCGTTCAGGATGGCCCGGCCGGATATTTTTCACGCCTGCCGATCAAAGCCATTGTGGCCGCGGTGCGGGAAGCGGGCATTCCGGCATCGGTGTCGCAAACCGCAGGGACCTTTACCTGTAACCGGGTAATGTATGGCCTGTTGCACTGGCTTGAAAGCAACGGCAGCCCGGCACGGGGCGGTTTCATCCATATTCCCTACCTGCCTGAACAGGCGGTGCATCACCCAGGTGCACCCAGTATGACCGCCGCAACCGTTATTGAGGCGCTGAAAATTGCCGTACAAACGACCCTGACCACCGCTCAGGATGTGAAGGAAGTGGGTGGCGCAACGCATTAAGAGGACGAGTGATGCCTGAAGGACCGGAGATTCGCCGCGTGGCGGATCAGCTTGAAGTGGCCGTCGTCGGCCAGCCCCTGACCGACGTCTGGTTTGCGTTTCCAGAATTGAAGACCTATGAGCCCGCATTGCTGGGAGAACAGGTGGCGTCGATGGAGACGCGCGGTAAAGCGTTGCTGACCCATTTCAGTAACGGCCTGACGCTGTATTCGCACAATCAGCTGTACGGCGTCTGGCGCATCGTCCCGCCAGACATGCAGCCCGAGACAAAACGGCAGTTACGTGTGCGTCTCGCGACGGCCAATCAGGCGATATTGCTTTACAGCGCGTCGGATATTGAACTCCTGAATGCGGAAACGCTTGCCCGTCATCCGTTTCTCAACCGCATCGGGCCGGATGTACTGAATGCGGAGTTGACCGTAGACGCGGTCAGGGAACGGCTGTGCTCGCCGCGTTTCTGTCGCCGCCGGTTCAGCGGACTGTTACTGGATCAGGCTTTTCTGGCCGGACTGGGCAACTATTTACGTGCTGAGATCCTCTGGCTGGCCCAGTTGCTTCCCCGGCATAACGCACAGTCGCTGAGTGAGGCGCAACTGACGGCTTTCTGCGAAGCGCTGTTGTCTGTGCCGCGTCATGCCTATCGCATGCGCGGCACCATGAAAAAATACCACAGCGAAGCGGCATTTCGGTTTGAAGTGTTCCACCGCCAGGGCAAGACATGTCGCCGCTGCGGTGAAGTAATCGAAAAGGGCGTCCTGTCCGCCCGACCGTTTTACTGGTGCCCTGGCTGTCAGAGATAAAAACGCTGGCCTGTCCCGCCGTTGCACGCGGGCAATGTCACTCGTCAACGAAGGATATCGTCACCCGGTTTTCTTCACAGCATAAGGAATCATCATGACACCTGAGATTGTGACGGAAAGGCTGCGCTTAAAACCCCTGTCGCTAAAGGATGCCGATGCCATGCAGATCGCGTTTCCGCGCTGGGAAATTGTACGCTACCTGATCGATTCGGTGCCCTGGCCTTATCCCGAGGGCGGGGCACGAGACTATATTGCCAATGTCGCCTTACCGGCGGTCGCGGCCGGGACGGGCTGGTACTGGACATTGCGGCCTAAAACGGCGGAACAGCAACTGATTGGCGTTATTTGCCTGATGGAGACGCCGGATAATAACCGGGGCTTCTGGTTGGTACCGGAGTGGCAGGGGCAGGGCTATATGACAGAAGCCTGCCTGGCCGTGACGGATTACTGGTTTACCGATCTGAAAAAACCGCTGCTGAGAACGCCAAAAGCGGCACTGAATCAGCGATCTGTGAATATTTCTGTCAACAGTGGGATGCGCTGTATCCGCACCGAGAAAAAACAGTACGTTTCAGGCACACATGACTCGCAATTATGGGAAGTGACGCGAGAAGAATGGCAGGCCTTTCGGGCATCTCAAACGTCCGCCGTTCATCCTCTCACTAAGATTCGCTCACGCTGACCGGCGGCGTCAGTAAAAAAAAGCGGCGGTGCCCGTAAGGACACCACCGCTTTTCGCCTTACCGCCCGTTGCCGGACAGCTTATTTATCCAGCTTCGAGCTGAACTCGCGTTCGGTGTAACCGGTATACAGCTGACGCGGACGGGCAATTTTCATGCCTTCGTCGTGCATTTCTTTCCAGTGCGCGATCCAGCCAACGGTACGCGCCATGGCGAAAATCACGGTAAACATGGACGAAGGGATGCCCATGGCTTTCAGGATGATACCGGAGTAGAAATCCACGTTTGGATAGAGTTTGCGCTCGATGAAGTACGGGTCGTTCAGCGCAATGTGTTCCAGTTCCAGCGCCACTTCCAGCAGATCGTCTTTCATGCCCAGTTCGTTCAGCACTTCATGGCAGGTTTCACGCATAACGGTCGCGCGCGGGTCATAGTTTTTATAAACACGGTGACCAAAGCCCATCAGGCGGAAAGAGTCATTTTTGTCTTTAGCACGGCGCACAAACTCAGGAATGTGCTCGACGGTGCTGATCTCTTCCAGCATACGCAGACAGGCTTCGTTCGCGCCGCCGTGTGCGGGTCCCCACAGGGAGGCAATACCGGCCGCGATACAGGCAAACGGGTTAGCGCCTGACGAGCCAGCGGTACGTACGGTAGAGGTCGAGGCGTTCTGTTCATGATCGGCGTGCAGAATCAGAATGCGATCCATGGCGCGTTCAAGCACAGGGTTAACCTTGTATTCTTCACACGGTGTTGCAAACATCATGTGCAGGAAGTTACCGGCATAGGAGAGGTCGTTACGGGGATAGACGAACGGCTGACCGATTGAATACTTGTAACACATCGCTGCCATGGTAGGCATTTTCGACAGCAGACGGAAAGCGGCGATTTCACGGTGGCGCTCGATGTTTACATCCAGCGAATCGTGATAAAACGCAGCCAGTGCGCCGGTCACGCCGCACATCACCGCCATCGGGTGTGAATCACGACGGAAACCGTGGAACAGACGGGTAATCTGCTCATGAATCATCGTGTGGCGCGTAACCGTTTGTTTAAACTCTTCAAACTGGGCTTTCGTGGGGGCTTCACCATTTAACAGGATGTAGCACACTTCCAGGTAGTTAGAGTGGGTAGCCAGTTGGTCAATAGGGAAGCCGCGGTGAAGCAGAATGCCTTCATCACCATCGATAAAGGTGATTTTTGATTCGCAGGACGCTGTAGACGTGAAACCAGGATCGAAGGTAAACAGGCCGTTGGAACCCAGTTGACGGACATCGACGACATCCTGGCCCAGCGTGCCTTGCAGTACACCCAGTTCAATGGACGTTTCATCTGATAGGGTTAGCGTCACTTTTTTATCTGTCATTTTCGTCTCCATAGCGCCTTAGGCAGGTAAGGATCTTTCGACACCTGAAACGCGTGCATGTTGCAATTTGGCAGTACTTCACGGTGTCACTCTGCATTATAAGCAGTGAAGGGTACAGAGTGAGAGGCGCGTTCCACTGGAAATGTAAAGCCGTGACATGTGCATATCGCGGTTGTTAAAGATCCGGTCAGGACATAACTTCTTTGTAACCAATAACCTGATGGTATTTAAAGCGGTTACCGACAATGTTACATAACTTCAGCTTAGGAGAAAGTGTATCCCCATAACTTTTGTGCATCATAGGATTTTATCGGACTAGTTTGTAACTGAATTGTTGAACTATTGTCAAATCAGATAATTAAATTTGTATGAATTGTGAAAAACGTGAGTGGGATCACTGTTCCATCGAAAATTCTCCAAAGAGTTTGTAGGGGAATTGTAATCAGAATGTGATCGTCCTATACTTCCGGCCAGGTCTCCGGAACACCCTGACACCAGGAGCCACCCAGCGTTTGTACCACGTCATTTAACACTGGATGTTGCTATTTTGGTGACGGATTAAGACTGAACCTTTTTTTCGGGTTTGGGCCTGTCTTCCGGAGGAAGCAAAATAAAAAAGAGCTGTGTGGGCAAAACCGTGAAAAAACAAAGACCTGTCAACTTGGATCTCTCGACGATCCGGTTTCCCGTTACTGCAATATCGTCCATTCTCCACCGTGTCTCCGGCGTCATCACTCTGGTTGCTCTCGGCATCCTGTTGTGGCTTCTCGGTCTTTCTCTCTCCTCTCCTGAAGGTTTTCAGCACGCGGCATCTATCATGAGCGGCTTCTTTGTGAAGTTTATCATGTGGGGCATTCTGACCGCGTTGGCCTATCATACGGTGGGCGGGATACGTCATATGTTAATGGATTTTGGTTATCTGGCGGAAACGCTCGAAGCAGGTAAGCGTTCTGCGCAGGTGACATTTGGTATTACTGTCGTGCTTTCAATCTTAGCAGGAGTCCTCGTATGGTAAGCAATGCATCCGCGTTGGGTCGCAATGGCATTCAGGACTGGCTGTTGCTGCGCGCGTCGGCAATCCTTATTACGCTTTACATCATCTACATGCTCGGTTTCGTGGTGATGACAGACACGCTGACGTATGACATCTGGCGTGGCTTCTTTGCCTCAGCATTTACAAAAGTGTTCACGCTCCTGACGCTGTTTTCCATCCTGATCCACGGCTGGATTGGTATGTGGCAGGTCTTAACGGACTACGTGAAATCGCTGGCGGCGCGTTTGCTGTTACAGCTGGTTATCGTGGTGGCACTGTTGTCATATGCAATTTATGGGTTTGTTGTGGTGTGGGGTGTGTAAATGAAGTTACCAGTCAGAGAATTTGATGCCGTGGTGATCGGCGCAGGTGGCGCGGGTATGCGCGCGGCACTGCAAATCTCCCAGTCGGGCCAGACGTGCGCCCTGCTGTCCAAAGTGTTCCCAACCCGTTCTCATACGGTATCCGCGCAGGGCGGTATTACCGTTGCGCTGGGCAATACCCATGACGATAACTGGGAATGGCATATGTATGACACCGTCAAAGGCTCCGACTATATCGGCGACCAGGACGCGATTGAATACATGTGCCACGTCGGTCCGGAAGCGATTCTGGAACTGGAACACATGGGCTTACCTTTCTCCCGTCTTGATGACGGCCGCGTTTATCAGCGTCCGTTTGGTGGTCAGTCAAAAAACTTCGGTGGTGAGCAGGCGGCGCGTACTGCCGCGGCAGCTGACCGTACTGGCCATGCCCTGCTGCATACGCTGTATCAGCAGAACCTGAAAAACAAAACCACCATCTTCTCCGAATGGTATGCACTGGATCTGGTCAAGAATGACGACGATGCGATTGTGGGTTGTACCGCTATATGCATGGAAACCGGTGAAACCGTCTACTTCAAAGCCAAGGCGACCATTCTGGCGACCGGTGGTGCAGGACGTATCTATCAGTCGACGACCAATGCCCACATTAACACTGGCGACGGTGTTGGCATGGCGCTGCGCGCAGGTGTACCGGTGCAGGACATGGAAATGTGGCAGTTCCACCCAACCGGTATCGCAGGTGCGGGTGTGCTGGTCACCGAGGGCTGCCGCGGTGAAGGCGGCTATCTGCTGAACAAACACGGTGAACGCTTCATGGAGCGCTATGCGCCAAACGCCAAAGACCTGGCAGGTCGTGACGTGGTGGCCCGTTCTATGATGGTGGAAATTCGTGAAGGCCGAGGCTGTGATGGTCCATGGGGCCCGCACATCAAGCTGAAACTTGACCATCTGGGTGCCGAAGTGCTGGAGTCACGTCTGCCGGGAATCCTGGAACTGTCCCGTACCTTTGCGCACGTTGACCCGATTAAAGAGCCGATTCCTGTTATCCCAACCTGTCACTACATGATGGGCGGCGTACCGACCAAAGTGACCGGCCAGGCGCTGCGCGTGAATGCGCAGGGCGAAGATGAAGTGATTCCGGGCCTGTTCGCTGTGGGTGAAATCGCCTGCGTATCTGTTCACGGCGCGAACCGTCTGGGCGGAAACTCATTGCTGGACCTGGTGGTCTTTGGTCGCGCGGCGGGTGTTCATCTGCTTGAATGTCTGGAAGAGCAGGGTGAACTGCGCGAAGCCAGTCAGGAAAACATCGATGCTGCCATGGCGCGCTTCAATCGCTGGGAGAACAACACCACGGGTGAAGATCCGGTTGAAATCCGTAAAGCGTTGCAACGCTGCATGCAGAACAACTTCTCGGTCTTCCGCGAAGGTGATGCCATGCGTGAAGGTCTTGAAGAGCTGAAAGTGATTCGTGAGCGCCTGAAGTCTGCGCGTCTGGATGACCGTTCACCCGACTTCAATACACAGCGTATCGAGTGCCTTGAGCTGGATAACCTGATGGAAACCGCCTATGCCACAGCGGTTGCGGCTAACTTCCGTACAGAAAGCCGTGGTGCACACAGCCGCTTCGACTATCCGGAACGTGATGATGCGAACTGGCTGTGCCATAGCCTCTATGTTCCGCAAACGGAAAGCATGACGCGCCGTGAGGTGAACATGCAACCGAAACTGCGTGCGGCCTTCCCGCCAAAAGCGCGTACCTATTAATTGCGGAGATCATCATGAGACTAGAATTTTCGATCTATCGTTATAACCCGGACGTCGATGATAAACCGCGCATGCAGGATTACAGCCTGGAAGCGGAAGATGGCCGTGACATGATGCTGCTGGACGCGTTGATCCGTTTAAAAGAAAAGGATCCTACGCTGGCTTTCCGTCGCTCGTGCCGTGAAGGCGTGTGCGGATCAGATGGCCTGAACATGAACGGTAAAAACGGCCTGGCCTGCATTACGCCGGTTTCCGCCTTAGGCAACGGTAAGCAGAAGATTGTGATTCGTCCTCTGCCTGGCCTGCCTGTGGTGCGCGACCTCGTGGTAGACATGAGTCAGTTTTATACTCAGTATGAGAAAATTAAGCCTTTCTTGTTAAACAACGGTGAAAACCCACCTGCGCGTGAGCATCTGCAGACGCCGGGCGAGCGTGAGCATCTGGACGGCCTGTATGAGTGTATTCTCTGCGCCTGTTGCTCAACCTCATGCCCGTCGTTCTGGTGGAATCCCGATAAGTTCATCGGGCCTGCGGGTCTGCTGGCGGCATACCGCTTCATTATTGACAGTCGCGACACCGAAACCGATGCGCGTCTGGATAATCTGAGCGATGCATTCAGCGTGTTCCGCTGCCACAGCATCATGAACTGTGTCAGCGTGTGTCCTAAAGGTCTTAACCCCACGCGCGCCATCGGCCATATCAAGTCGATGCTGCTGCAACGTGGGGCATAGTGATACAGCCGGGAACCTCAGGTTCCCGGTGTTTTACGGAAGCCTCTTTAAACGCGGTTCCGACCACGTTTACAAAGGTTCCCTTACGGGCCGGGCGCGCGCTGCGCACAGTGCTCGTATCGCTGAACTCACTACGGCAAACCGCGAAAGCGGCAACAAATGAAACCTCAATAAAGCATAACATTGCTTAAGGGATCACAATGCAGAACAGCGCGATGAAGCCCTGGCTGGACTCCTCCTGGCTGGCCGGCGCGAATCAGTCTTACATAGAGCAACTCTATGAGGATTTCCTGACCGATCCTGACTCTGTGGATGCAGTGTGGCGCTCGATGTTCCAACAGTTACCAGGCACGGGAGTGAAACCCGAGCAGTTCCACTCCGCGACCCGCGAATATTTCCGTCGCCTGGCGAAAGACGCATCTCGTTACACCTCCTCAGTCACCGATCCGGCAACCAACTCCAAGCAAGTGAAAGTGCTGCAACTGATCAACGCGTTTCGTTTTCGCGGCCATCAGGAAGCAAACCTGGATCCGCTTGGCCTGTGGAAACAGGACCGTGTTGCCGATCTCGACCCTGCTTTTCACGATCTGACCGACGCCGATTTTCAGGAAAGCTTTAACGTAGGTTCTTTTGCTATTGGCAAAGAAACCATGAAGCTGGCCGATCTGTTCGAGGCGCTGAAGCAGACTTACTGTGGTTCGATTGGTGCAGAGTACATGCACATCAACAACACCGAAGAGAAACGCTGGATTCAGCAGCGTCTCGAATCCGGTGCTGGCCACTGTTCGTTCAGCGGTGAAGAGAAAAAAGGTTTCCTGAAAGAGCTGACTGCGGCAGAAGGCCTTGAAAAATATCTGGGCGCAAAATTCCCGGGTGCCAAACGCTTCTCGCTGGAAGGCGGTGATGCACTGGTGCCTATGCTGCGTGAGATGATTCGTCATGCAGGTAAAAGCGGCACCCGCGAAGTGGTGCTGGGGATGGCGCACCGTGGCCGTCTCAACGTTCTGATTAACGTGCTGGGTAAAAAGCCACAGGATCTGTTCGACGAGTTCTCAGGCAAACATAAAGAACACCTGGGCACCGGTGATGTGAAATATCACATGGGCTTCTCATCGGATATCGAAACCGAAGGCGGTCTGGTACACCTGGCGCTGGCCTTTAACCCGTCTCACCTGGAAATTGTCAGCCCGGTGGTCATGGGGTCGGTGCGTGCCCGTCTGGATCGTCTGGCTGAACCGGTCAGCAACAAAGTGCTGCCCATCACTATTCACGGTGATGCGGCGGTCATTGGTCAGGGCGTGGTGCAGGAAACCCTGAACATGTCTCAGGCCCGCGGCTATGAAGTCGGTGGCACCGTGCGTATCGTGATCAACAACCAGGTGGGTTTCACCACCTCGAATCCGAAAGACGCGCGTTCTACACCGTACTGTACTGACATTGGTAAAATGGTGCTGGCACCGATTTTCCACGTCAATGCGGACGATCCGGAAGCGGTGGCCTTTGTGACCCGACTGGCGCTGGACTATCGCAATACCTTTAAACGCGATGTGTTTATCGATTTGGTGTGCTATCGCCGCCATGGTCACAACGAAGCGGATGAGCCAAGCGCCACGCAGCCGTTGATGTACCAGAAAATCAAAAAGCATCCCACACCGCGTAAAATCTACGCCGATCGTCTGGAAAGCGAAGGTGTCGCGTCGCAGGAAGATGCCACCGAGATGGTCAATCTGTACCGTGATGCGCTGGATGCCGGCGAATGCGTGGTGCCAGAATGGCGTCCGATGAGCCTGCACTCCTTCACGTGGTCACCGTATCTGAATCACGAGTGGGATGAACCCTATCCGGCTCAGGTGGACATGAAGCGTCTGAAGGAGCTGGCGCTGCGTATCAGCCAGATCCCTGAAGAGATTGAAGTCCAGTCTCGCGTCGCCAAGATCTATAATGATCGTAAGCTAATGGCCGAAGGCGAGAAAGCGTTTGACTGGGGCGGGGCTGAAAATCTGGCGTACGCCACGCTGGTCGATGAAGGCATTCCGGTACGTTTGTCGGGTGAAGACTCCGGCCGTGGCACCTTCTTCCACCGTCATGCCGTAATCCACAATCAGACCAACGGTTCAACCTACACGCCACTACACCATATTCATAACAGTCAAGGTGAATTCAAAGTCTGGGACTCCGTCCTGTCTGAAGAAGCCGTGCTGGCCTTTGAATACGGTTATGCCACCGCAGAGCCGCGCGTGCTGACCATTTGGGAAGCGCAGTTCGGCGATTTTGCTAACGGTGCGCAGGTGGTGATTGACCAGTTCATCAGCTCCGGCGAGCAAAAATGGGGCCGTATGTGTGGCCTGGTGATGCTGCTGCCACACGGCTATGAAGGTCAGGGCCCTGAGCACTCCTCCGCCCGTCTGGAACGTTATCTGCAGCTCTGCGCTGAGCAGAACATGCAGGTCTGCGTACCCTCAACACCGGCTCAGGTTTACCACATGCTGCGTCGTCAGGCGCTGCGCGGTATGCGCCGTCCGCTGGTAGTGATGTCACCGAAGTCGCTGTTGCGTCATCCTCTGGCGATTTCCTCGCTGGATGAACTGGCAAACGGCAGCTTCCAGCCAGCGATTGGCGAAATTGACGATCTGGATCCGCAAGGCATCAAGCGCGTCGTGCTGTGCTCCGGTAAGGTCTACTACGATCTGCTGGAACAGCGTCGTAAAGACGAAAAAACCGATGTCGCTATCGTGCGTATCGAACAACTTTACCCGTTCCCGCATCAGGCGGTACAGGAAGCGTTAAAAGCGTATTCCCACGTACAGGATTTTGTCTGGTGTCAGGAAGAGCCACTGAACCAGGGTGCCTGGTACTGTAGCCAGCACCATTTCCGTGATGTGGTACCGTTTGGTGCAACGCTGCGTTATGCAGGTCGCCCGGCATCGGCTTCACCGGCCGTGGGTTATATGTCCGTACATCAACAACAGCAGCAAGACCTGGTTAATGACGCACTGAACGTCAATTAATTAAAAGGAAAGATAATGAGTAGCGTAGATATTCTCGTTCCCGACCTGCCTGAATCGGTTGCAGATGCCACAGTAGCAACCTGGCACAAGAAACCAGGCGATGCAGTCAGTCGCGATGAAGTCATCGTCGAAATTGAAACCGACAAAGTGGTTCTGGAAGTGCCGGCGTCTGCGGACGGCGTGCTGGAAGCCGTACTGGAAGAGGAAGGGGCAACCGTTACCTCTCGTCAGATTCTCGGCCGCCTGAAAGAAGGCAACAGCGCTGGCAAAGAAAGCAGTGCGAAAGTCGACAGCAACGAATCCACACCAGCCCAGCGTCAGACCGCTTCTCTGGAAGAAGAGAGCAACGATGCGCTGAGCCCGGCGATTCGTCGTCTGATTGCCGAACACAACCTTGATGCCTCACAGATCAAAGGCACCGGCGTGGGTGGACGTTTAACGCGCGAAGATGTTGAAAAACATCTGGCGAACAAACCGCAGGCAGACAAAGCCGCGGCACCGGCATCTGACGCGCAGCCTGCCCAGCAGCCTGTGGCTAACCGCAGCGAAAAACGTGTGCCAATGACGCGCCTGCGTAAGCGCGTGGCGGAACGTCTGCTGGAAGCCAAGAACAGCACCGCCATGTTGACAACCTTCAACGAAATCAACATGAAGCCGATTATGGATCTGCGTAAGCAGTACGGCGAAGCGTTCGAGAAGCGTCACGGTGTGCGTCTGGGCTTTATGTCGTTCTACATTAAAGCCGTGGTGGAAGCGCTGAAGCGTTACCCTGAAGTCAACGCCTCAATTGATGGCGAAGACGTGGTTTACCACAACTACTTTGATGTCAGCATCGCCGTTTCTACCCCACGCGGCCTGGTGACCCCTGTTCTGCGTGATGTGGATGCGCTGAGCATGGCTGACATCGAGAAGAAAATTAAAGAACTGGCAGTAAAAGGCCGTGACGGCAAGCTGACGGTTGACGATCTGACGGGCGGTAACTTCACCATCACCAACGGTGGTGTGTTTGGTTCACTGATGTCAACGCCAATCATCAACCCGCCACAGAGCGCAATCCTGGGCATGCACGCCATTAAAGATCGTCCTATGGCGGTGAATGGTCAGGTTGTGATCCTGCCAATGATGTACCTGGCGCTCTCTTATGATCACCGTTTGATCGATGGTCGTGAATCTGTCGGCTATCTGGTCGCAGTGAAAGAGATGCTGGAAGATCCGGCGCGTCTGCTGCTGGATGTCTGATTCATCACTGGGCACGCGCTGCGTGCCCAACCTCAATACTCTTTTCAGATCTGAATGGATAGAACATCATGAACTTACACGAATACCAGGCTAAACAGCTGTTTGCACGGTATGGCATGCCAGCACCGACCGGCTACGCCTGTACTACACCACGTGAAGCAGAAGAAGCGGCATCGAAAATCGGTGCAGGCCCGTGGGTAGTTAAATGTCAGGTTCATGCCGGTGGCCGCGGTAAAGCGGGCGGTGTGAAGGTAGTTAACAGTAAAGAAGACATCCGTGCTTTCGCTGAAAACTGGCTGGGTAAACGTCTGGTGACCTACCAAACTGACGCCAATGGCCAGCCGGTAAACCAGATTCTGGTTGAAGCGGCGACCGACATCGATCAGGAGCTGTATCTGGGTGCCGTGGTAGACCGTGCAACGCGTCGCGTGATCTTCATGGCGTCAACCGAAGGTGGCGTGGAAATCGAGAAAGTGGCGGAAGAAACCCCGCACCTGATCCACAAAATGGCGCTTGATCCGCTGACCGGTCCTCAGCCTTATCAGGGCCGTGAGTTGGCGTTCAAACTGGGCCTGACCGGCAAGCAAGTCAGCCAGTTCACCAAAATTTTCATGGGTCTGGCGACCATGTTCCTGGAACGTGACCTGGCGATGGTTGAGATCAACCCGCTGGTCATCACCAAACAGGGCGATCTGATCTGTCTGGATGGCAAACTGGGTGCCGATGGCAATGCCCTGTTCCGTCAGCCAGAGCTGCGTGAAATGCGCGATCCAAGCCAGGAAGACCCACGTGAAGCACACGCAACGCAGTGGGAACTGAACTATGTTGCGCTGGAAGGCAACATCGGTTGTATGGTTAACGGCGCAGGCCTGGCGATGGGCACCATGGACATCGTTAAGCACCACGGCGGTCAGCCAGCAAACTTCCTGGATGTCGGAGGTGGCGCGACTAAAGAGCGCGTAACGGAAGCCTTCAAAATCATCCTGTCTGACGATGCCGTGAAAGCGGTTTTCGTTAACATCTTCGGCGGCATCGTGCGTTGCGACCTGATCGCAGACGGCATCATCGGTGCAGTGGCAGAAGTGGGTGTGAACGTACCGGTTGTGGTACGTCTGGAAGGTAACAACGCTGAGCTGGGCGCTAAGAAACTGGCGGACAGTGGTCTGAACATCATTGCAGCAACCAGTCTGACAGACGCGGCACAGCGTGTTGTTGCTGCTGCGGAGGGTAAATAATGTCCATTTTGATCGACAAAAACACCAAAGTCATTTGCCAGGGTTTCACCGGCGGACAAGGGACGTTCCACTCTGAGCAGGCGCTGGCTTACGGCACGCAGCTGGTCGGCGGTGTGACGCCAGGCAAAGGCGGCACCACTCATCTGGGCCTGCCGGTGTTTAACACCGTGCGTGAAGCGGTTGAAGCCACTGGCGCAACGGCAACCGTCATCTACGTTCCGGCTCCGTTCTGTAAAGACGGTATCCTGGAAGCGATCGATGCCGGCATCAAGCTGATCATCACCATCACCGAAGGCATCCCGACGCTGGATATGCTGACCGTGAAAATGAAGCTGGATGAAGCGGGCGTTCGCATGATCGGGCCAAACTGCCCGGGTGTGATCACCCCAGGCGAATGTAAGATCGGTATCATGCCGGGCCACATTCATCAGCCAGGCCGCGTCGGTATCGTATCGCGTTCAGGTACGCTGACGTATGAAGCCGTTAAGCAGACTACCGATATCGGTTACGGCCAGTCTACCTGTGTCGGTATTGGTGGTGACCCGATCCCGGGTTCTAACTTCATCGACATCCTGAAAATGTTCCAGGACGATCCACAGACTGAAGCGATCGTTATGATCGGTGAAATCGGGGGCAGCGCGGAAGAAGAAGCGGCTGCCTTTATCAAAGATCACGTGACCAAGCCGGTTGTGGGCTACATCGCAGGCGTGACCGCGCCGAAAGGCAAACGTATGGGCCATGCAGGCGCCATCATCGCCGGCGGTAAAGGTACGGCAGACGAGAAGTTTGCTGCACTGGAAGCGGCGGGCGTGAAAACCGTACGCAGCCTGGCTGACATCGGTGATGCTGTTAAAGCCGTTCTGCCAGCGAAGTAATCGCATCCACTGAAAAAGCCACCTTCGGGTGGCTTTTTTTATGGCTGGCAAAACATTGCCGCACAGCCACAAGGCCGGTCACGAACGTGGGTAGTGAAAAAAGGGCGCTGGCCGGACGGGCAGGGCGGATTGCAGGCAGGATGATTGCCTGTCACTCACTTAAAAAATACGCTGCCCTCAGGCCCGTTTTTAGATATTGAATAAGAACGTAAAATAACCATTAAATTAATTTAAGTATTGCCCCGTTTATTTGCTATGATGAATTCAGCCCACCGCATCGTCGTCGCGGATCGTTAAGTTATTAAAAAGGGAGCAAAGTTAAATTTCTTTATAATTAAAAATTAATAAGAGACAATTTTTTAACAAAGAACGCTTAAGAACATATTTCTATCTTTGCTTCATTATTCCAGATCAACTTCCCCTTATATATAACAAACTTTACCGCTAGCAAAGCCTACCGTTAAGCGCTTAAATTGCGCTGCATCAATCCAGCCTTTTAAAAAAATAAACAAACGTTTGTTCAAATACGGGAAAGCATCAATTTTTATTTATCCCCCGTTAAGCGTTTGAACCACGCCGCTGCGTTGATGTTTAACCAGGTTAGATTAACCGCTACTCCCTCATCTCAGGCCGCACAGCGTTATGACCTGCCGATGATAAAACTGGAATCAATAATCAGTCGTTCCTGACGCTTATTCGGCCCACACGGCTCAGGCGTTCATGCGAGGAGCAAGGAGTTTTTATGCTAGATATCGTCGAACTGTCGCGTTTACAGTTTGCCTTAACGGCGATGTACCATTTCCTGTTTGTGCCATTAACGCTCGGTATGGCGTTTTTACTGGCCATCATGGAAACGGTATACGTCCTGAGTGGTAAACAAATCTATAAAGATATGACGAAGTTCTGGGGCAAGTTGTTTGGTATTAACTTTGCCCTGGGCGTGGCCACCGGACTGACAATGGAATTTCAGTTCGGCACCAACTGGTCTTATTATTCTCATTATGTTGGCGATATTTTTGGTGCGCCGCTCGCTATTGAAGGCTTAATGGCTTTCTTCCTGGAATCCACCTTTGTGGGCCTGTTCTTTTTCGGCTGGGATCGCTTGGGTAAAGTGCAGCATCTGGCGGTGACCTGGCTGGTCGCAATCGGTTCGAATATGTCGGCACTGTGGATTCTGGTAGCGAATGGCTGGATGCAAAACCCCATCGCCTCTGAGTTTAACTTTGAAACCATGCGCATGGAGATGGTGAGCTTCTCTGAGCTGGTATTAAACCCGGTTGCGCAGGTGAAATTCGTGCATACCGTGGCGGCAGGCTATACCACAGGAGCCATGTTTATTTTAGGGATCAGCGCCTGGTATTTACTGAAAGGCCGTGACATGGCGTTTGCAAAACGCTCTTTTGCTATCGCGGCCAGTTTCGGCATGGCGGCGGTGCTGTCGGTGATTGTGCTGGGTGACGAATCCGGTTACGAGATGGGCGACGTACAGAAAACCAAGCTGGCCGCTATTGAAGCGGAATGGGAAACCCAACCGGCACCGGCCGCCTTTACGCTCTTTGGCGTGCCCGATCAGTCAGCACAGCACAACAAGTATGCGATCCAGATCCCTTATCTCTTAGGGCTCATTGCCACGCGGTCGACCGATACGCCGGTGACCGGACTAAAAGAACTGCTGGCGCAACACGAAGTGCGAATTCGTAACGGTATGAAGGCTTACGCGCTGCTGGATGAACTGCGACAGGGCAATACCGATCCGGCCGTCCGCGATGCCTTTAACCACAGCAAAAAAGACCTGGGTTATGGTCTGCTGTTAAAACGCTATACCGCGAACGTGTCGGATGCCAGTGAAGCGCAGATTAAACAGGCCACGCAGGATTCGATTCCTCGCGTCGCACCGCTCTACTTTGCGTTCCGTATCATGGTGCTTTGCGGCGTGCTGCTGCTCGGCGTCATTGCACTGTCATTCTGGAGTGTGATTCGAAATCGCATTGGTCAACAGCGCTGGTTACTCAAAGCCGCACTGTACGGCATTCCGCTGCCGTGGATTGCGGTAGAAGCGGGCTGGTTTGTGGCGGAGTACGGTCGTCAGCCCTGGGCGATTGGGGAAGTCCTGCCCACCGCGATTGCGAACTCCACGCTGACCGTGGGCGATGTCCTGTTCTCAATGATACTGATTTGCGGACTGTATACCCTGTTTCTGGTGGCCGAGATGTACCTGATGTTTAAGTTCGCGCGTCTGGGGCCCAGCAGCCTGAAAACAGGGCGCTATCACCATGAACAGATCGTTAAAAACGCTCAGCCGGTGCGTGGATAAGGAGAAGCCCCATGTTTGATTATGAAGTTCTGCGCTTTGTCTGGTGGCTGCTAATCGGCATTCTGCTGGTGGGCTTTGCCGTCACCGATGGTTTCGATATGGGCGTCGGGATGCTGACGCACGTATTAGGCCGGACCGATACCGAGCGTCGTGTGATGATCAATTCTATCGCGCCGCACTGGGACGGCAATCAGGTCTGGTTGATCACCGCCGGTGGCGCACTGTTTGCCGCCTGGCCGATGGTGTACGCCGCCGCGTTTTCCGGCTTCTACGTGGCGATGATTCTGGTGCTGGCCTCGTTGTACTTCCGTCCGGTAGGCTTTGACTATCGCTCAAAAATCGAAGATGCACGCTGGCGCGGTGCCTGGGACTGGGGCATTTTTATCGGCAGCTTTGTCCCGCCGCTGGTGATCGGCGTCGCCTTTGGCAATCTGCTGCAGGGCGTGCCTTTTCATGCCGACGAGTACATGCGGCTGTATTACACCGGAAACTTTTTCCAGTTGCTGAACCCCTTTGCGCTACTGGCCGGTGTGGTGAGCGTTGCCATGATACTGACGCAGGGTGCGACCTATCTGCAAATGCGCACCACGGGCGAACTGCACCTGCGTTCACGCATCACGGCGCAGATTGCCGCGCTAGTGATGATGGCGTGTTTCGCGCTGGCTGGCGTCTGGGTAAGGTACGGTATTGACGGCTATGTGGTGACCAGCACGCTTGATCACTTCGCTGCTTCTAATCCCCTGGGGAAAACCGTGGTGCGCGAAGCGGGGGCCTGGATGGTGAATTTCCAGCAGCATCCTGTGTTGTGGTTATTCCCGCTTCTGGGCGTGGTGTTGCCCTTACTGACCGTAATGTGTTCGCGCGGAGAGAAGGGCGGCTTGGCGTTTCTCTGCTCATCGCTGACGCTGGCCTGCGTCATTATGACCGCCGGCATCGCGATGTTTCCGTTCATTATGCCGTCCAGTACCGTTCCCGGCACCAGCCTGACCATGTGGGACGCCACCTCCAGTTTGCTGACGCTGGAAATAATGACCTTCGCGGCGATAATTTTTGTGCCGGTTATTCTGCTCTATACCAGTTGGTGTTACTGGAAAATGTTTGGTCGTATCACTAAAGAACATGTTGAGCGCAACAGTAACGCACTCTATTAATAAAGGAGACGACATATGTGGTATTTTGCCTGGATTCTCGGCACCCTGCTGGCCTGTGCCTTTGGCATCATCACCGCGCTGGCGATAGAACATATCGAAGACAGCGCCGACGCGGAACGCCAGTCGTAATGCGCACAGGCATTCAGACAGGTTATCGCCTGATGGATAAGGGCCCGCTCCGGGCCCTTTCTCTGATACTCGCCTTATGGCTGGCCGGCTGCCTGTTATGGGACCCCGCGCGCTATGCAACCCGCCCGGAAGGCATCCTGCTATGGCAGGGCATCGTACTGATTTGGGCGGTCTGCACGGGGGTTATTCACGGCAGCGGATTCCGTCCGCGCCGTTTACGCTGGCGTGCGTTCTTTGCGCCATTGCCCGCCTTACTGGTACTCTTCTGGGCGCTGAGTCATTTTTATCGCTGACGACCTGTCACCCTTCACCCCAGGCGCGTGAGTTTACTTCAGCGTCTGGTCAAGAAACCTCCATTAATGACGTCCGGTTGTAACCAACTGATAATTATTTTCTCCTGGCTCTGACAGCCCATTCCCAACCCTAATTGTCTTGCGTATAGTAGCAACGTTTAAAACGAGGCCGGGATGTAGAGTGAGTACAACGCTGTTTCGCTGGCCGGTTCGGGTCTACTATGAAGATACCGATGCCGGTGGTGTGGTTTATCACGCCAGCTATATCGCTTTTTATGAACGAGCACGTACCGAAATGCTGCGTCAGCACCATTTCAATCAGCAGGCGCTGTTAGAACAGCAGGTTGCTTTTGTGGTACGGCGCATGACGGTGGACTATCTTTCGGCGGCACGTCTTGATGACCTTCTGGAGATCCAGAGCGAAGTGACATCAATGACGCGGGCGACGATGACATTCTCCCAGCGTATCGTGAACGCAGAAGGCAAAGTGCTCAATGAGGCAGAGGTCCTGATTGCCTGCATCAACCCACACCTAATGAAGCCGATTGCGCTTCCCAAGTCTATTGTCGCGGAGTTCAAGCAGTGACTGACATGAACGTTCTTGATTTGTTCCTGAAGGCGAGCCTTCTGGTCAAACTTATCATGTTGATTTTGATCGGCTTTTCGATTGCCTCCTGGGCAATCATCATCCAGCGCACGCGAATTCTGAATGCGGCGGGAAGGGAAGCTGAAGCCTTTGAAGACAAATTCTGGTCCGGCGTTGAACTGTCTCGCCTCTATCAGGAAAGTCAGGGACGTCGTGAAGAGCTGGCGGGTGCCGAGCAAATCTTCTACGCCGGCTTCAAAGAGTTTGCCCGTTTACATCGCGCGAATAATCATGCGCCTGAAGCGGCTGTTGAAGGCGCGAGCAGGGCCATGCGCATTTCCATGAATCGCGAACTTGAAGCGCTGGAAAACCACATTCCTTTCCTGGGCACGGTGGGCTCAATCAGTCCTTATATCGGTCTGTTTGGTACGGTCTGGGGGATTATGCATGCGTTTATTGCCCTGGGGGCGGTCAAACAGGCCACCCTGCAGATGGTGGCACCGGGGATTGCAGAAGCATTGATCGCCACCGCGATCGGTCTGTTTGCTGCGATTCCTGCCGTAATGGCGTACAACCGACTGAACCAGCGCGTCAATAAACTGGAGCAGGGCTACGACAACTTTATGGAAGAGTTTACGGCTATCCTGCATCGTCAGGCTTTCTCCAGCGACAGCGCTAAGTAAACAGAGGTAAATGATGGCCCGAGTGCGTGGTCGCGGTCGCCGCGAGCTAAAGTCGGAAATTAACATCGTTCCACTGCTGGACGTTTTGCTGGTGCTGCTGCTGATCTTTATGGCAACGGCCCCCATCATCACGCAAAGCGTGGAAGTGGATTTGCCCGATGCAACAGATTCTAAGACGGTTTCCAGTGATGATAACCCACCCGTGATTGTTGAAGTGTCCGGCGTGGGACAATACAGCATGGTCGTCGATCACGATCGTTTGCCGCAGTTGCCGCCAGAACAGGTGATTAGCGAAGCGCAACGTCGTCTGGAAGCCAATCCGAAAACCGTCTTTTTGATCGGTGGTGCCAAAGAGGTACCTTATGATGAAATCATCAAGGCGCTGAACCTGCTGCATCAGGCAGGGGTTAAATCTGTCGGTTTGATGACGCAGCCGATTTAAAGTCGAACCGTTTTTGGGAAACGAGTGTGTCGAAGGCAACCGAGCAAAACGAAAAGTTAAAGCGCGCGATAATCATTTCGGTGATTCTGCATATCGTGCTGATCGCCCTGCTGATATGGAGCTCGTTTAATGAGCACATTGAGGCCAGCGGCGGCGGTGGCGGTAGCGATATAGAAGCGGTCATGGTCGATCCCGGTGCGGTGGTTGAACAGTATAACCGTCAGCAGAATCAGCAAAGCGACAGTCAGCGTGCGGAGCAGCAGCGCCAGAAACAGGCCCAGCAGCAGGCCGAAGAGCTTCAGCAGAAACAAGCGGCTGAACAGCAGCGGCTGAAAGAGCTGGAAAAAGAGCGACTGCAGGCACAGGAAGACGCGAAACAGCAGGCGAAAGCGCAGGCTGAACAGCAGAAGGCAGCCGAAGCCGCAGCGAAACAGGCCGAGGCGCAACAGAAAGCCGCCGAAGCGGCCGCGGCGAAAGCCAAAGCCGATGCGAAAGCGGAAGCGGATGCACAGGCGAAAGCCGCGGCAGACGCAAAGATGAAGGCGCAGGAAGAGGCGAAGAAGGCCGCAGCAGAGGCGAAGAAGCAGGCTGAGCAAGAGGCGAAAGCCGCAGCCGCAGAAGCGAAGAAGCAGGCCGAGCAGCAGGCGAAAGCTGAGGCTGCCGAAGCCGCAAAACAAGCTAAGGCCGAAGCGGCGAAACAGGCTAAAGCGGAAGCCGCGAAAGAAGCGAAAGCGGCTGAAGCCAAAGCCGCAGCGGAAGCGAAAGCCGCAGCCGCCCAGGAAGCGAAAGAGAAAGCAGCCGCCGCAGCGAAAGAAAAGGCCGCCAAAGAAAAAGCGGACGCCGCCGCCAAAGCGAAAGCGGAAGCTGCTGCCAAAGCAAAAGCGGATGCGAAGGCAAAAGCCGAGGCGAAAGCGAAAGCGGCCGCTGATGCCGCCAATGACAGCGACGTCGATGACCTGCTGGGCGGCTTAGCGTCCGGTAAGAATGCACCGAAAAGCGGCGCGTCGGGTGGAGCAGCAGGGCAGGGTAATCAGAAGAAGGCGGGTGCTTCTGGCGCAGATGTGAATGCGTATCTTGGGCAGATCACCAGCGCAATTCAGAGCCGTTTCTACGATGCGGACCTGTATAGCGGCAAAAGCTGTGACTTACGTATTAAACTTGCTCCTGATGGCATGCTGATTGACGTTAAATCAGAAGGCGGCGATCCGGCGCTGTGCCAGGCCGCCATTGCGGCGGCGAAGCAGGCACATATTCCGAAACCGCCTTCACAAGCGGTGTACGAAGTGTTTAAAAACGCCCCGATGCGTTTCAGACCGCAATAATGCAGTAACCTGCGGCAGGTTGATCTATGGTTAGCTTGCCGTACTCTAGTTGTACTCGTGGTTTTCAGGAACAGTGCCAATTATCGCGGACTCAGGTTCAGATAAGGGAGATAAAATGAAGCAAGCTCTTCGCGTAACGTTAGGCTTTTTTATCCTGCTGTGGGCAGCGGTGCTGCATGCAGAGGTTCGCATTGAAATCACCCAGGGCGTCAACAGCGCGCGCCCTATCGGTGTGATTCCGTTTAAATGGTCTGGCCCAGGCGCGGCACCGGAAGATATCGGTGGTATCGTCGCAGCTGACCTGCGTAACAGCGGTAAATTTAACCCGCTTGATCGTTCACGTCTGCCGCAGCAGCCGACCAGTGCTCAGGAAGTGCAGCCTGCTGCATGGAGCGCACTGGGTATTGATGCCGTGGTTGTTGGACAGATTCAGCCGAATGCTGATGGCAGCTATCAGGTGTCCTACCAGCTGGTGGATACCGCAGGTGCACCAGGCACCGTGCTGGCGCAAAACTCCTATAAAATTACAAAACAGTGGCTGCGCTATGCGGCGCACACCGTCAGTGATGAGGCGTTCCAGAAACTGACTGGCATTAAAGGGGCGTTCCGTACCCGTATCGCCTATGTGGTACAGACCAACGGCGGTCAGTTCCCGTATGAACTGCGCGTTGCCGATTACGACGGTTACAACCAGTTTGTCGTGCACCGTTCACCGCAACCGCTGATGTCGCCTGCCTGGTCGCCCGATGGCAGCAAACTGGCGTATGTAACCTTTGAAAGCGGCAAGTCAGCGCTGGTGATTCAGACCTTGTCTAACGGCTCTGTTCGTCAGGTCGCTTCATTCCCGCGTCACAATGGTGCGCCAGCCTTCTCACCGGACGGCACCAAGCTGGCCTTCGCCCTGTCTAAAACCGGTAGTCTGAATCTCTATGTTATGGACCTGGCCTCCGGGCAGATTCGTCAGATTACAGATGGTCGCTATAACAGCACTGAACCAACCTGGTTCCCGGACAGCCAGACGCTGGCGTATACCTCTGACCAGGCCGGTGCGCCGCAGATCTACAAAATCAGCATCAATGGTGGTGCATCACAGCGCATTACCTGGGAAGGCGCTCAGAACCAGGATGCGGATGTAGCCAGTGATGGAAAATCAATGGTGATGATTAGCACCAGTGGCGGTGCTCAACACGTCGCCAAACAGGATCTGGTAACGGGAGCCGTTCAAACGTTAACGGACACGTTCCTGGATGAAACGCCGAGCCTGGCTCCAAACGGCACCATGGTAATCTACAGCTCGACTCAGGGCATGGGTTCTGTGTTGCAGTTGGTTTCAACCGACGGTCGTTTCAAAGCGCGTCTTCCGGCAACTGATGGACAGGTCAAATTTCCTGCCTGGTCGCCGTACCTGTAATGTCTGAGCTTTCTGACATTACAAAAAAATAAACAATAATGGGAATTTTCAAATGCAACTGAACAAAGTACTGAAGGGTTTAATGCTGGCTCTGCCAATCATGGCAGTTGCGGCGTGTAGCTCACACAAAAATAACAACAACGACCAGTCTGGCGCAGGTGCTGACGGCGCTTACGGTGCTAACTCTGGTATGAACAACGGCAACATGTCTTCTGATGAGCAGGCGCGTCTGCAGATGCAACAGCTGCAACAGAACAACATCGTTTACTTCGGTCTGGACAAATACGATGTTCAGCCTGACTACGCTCAGATGCTGGATCAGCACGCTAACTTCCTGCGTAGCAACCCGTCTTACAAAGTGACCATTGAAGGTCATGCGGATGAGCGCGGTACGCCAGAGTACAACATCGCCCTGGGCGAGCGTCGTGCTAACGCCGTTAAGATGTACCTGCAAGGTAAAGGCGTGTCTGCGGATCAGATGTCTATCGTATCTTACGGTAAAGAGAAACCAGCTGTTCTGGGCCACGACGAAGCGGCTTACGCTAAAAACCGTCGTGCCGTACTGGTCTACTAAGAGAATCACATGGTTAGTAACTTCAGACATCACCTGTTGAGTCTGTCGTTACTGATTGGCGTAGCGGCCCCCTGGGCCGCTCATGCCCAAGCGTCAATCAGTAGCGTTGGCTCCGGCTCGGTCGAAGACCGTGTCACCAGTCTCGAAAGAATCTCCAATGCCCAGGCACAGCTGATGCAGCAACTGCAGCAGCAGATGAGTGATAACCAGCGGGATATCGACTCATTGCGTGGGGAAATCCAGCAAAATACCTATCAGCTGAATCAGGTTATTGAGCGCCAGAAGCAGATCTATCAACAGATCGACAGTCTGAGCAGCAATAACAGCAGCAATGCCAGTCAGCCTGCCGCGGGTGCCGGTGACAATGCGGCTACGGGCGCTGCGACAGCGGGCAACGATGCAGGTGCGGCCGCGGCCGGCAGCAGTGCGCCTGTTCAGAGTGGCGATGCTAACAGCGATTACAATGCTGCTGTTGCGCTCATTCTGGAGAAAAAACAGTACGATCAGGCCATCACTGCGCTGCAGGCGTGGGTGAAGCGTTACCCGGACTCGACGTATCAGCCGAATGCCAATTACTGGCTGGGGCAGCTGTTTTATAACAAAGGTAAAAAAGACGACGCAGCGTATTATTACGCCACGGTGGTGAAGCAGTATCCAAAATCCCCCAAGGCGGCTGAAGCGTTGTTTAAGGTTGGCGTGATCATGCAAGAGAAAAACGACACGGCAAAAGCCAAAGCCGTTTATCAGCAGGTGATCAAACTTTACCCGAACACCGAATCTGCTAAGCAGGCACAAAAACGCTTGTCTGGTATGTAATTTGTGCAGGTTTGACCGGATATCGATGGATTTCTGGTCTTGCCGCATGAAAGGTAGGCAATTGAACCCCTTAACAGAAAATAAGGGTTGCGCTACCTCGGTAAATCAGTAATATATGCCGCCGTTGCCGGGACACATTGCAAATGTGTCTGGCAAGCCTGAAGATGGGTCGTTAGCTCAGTTGGTAGAGCAGTTGACTTTTAATCAATTGGTCGCAGGTTCGAATCCTGCACGACCCACCATCTTATTCTCAGGCAGCATGCATACATGTGTTTGAGCGGTTGTAAGCCCCGAGCGGGTCGTTAGCTCAGTTGGTAGAGCAGTTGACTTTTAATCAATTGGTCGCAGGTTCGAATCCTGCACGACCCACCAATACAGAAAAGCGCGCCCACGGGCGCGCTTTTCGTTTATGGGGCAGTACAGTCAAGCGTGCATGATGAGAACCTGCAGCAGGTTCGACTGAATCGCGTTGCGATTCAGGCTGATGCGTCAGCATCACCCGCAGGGCGAGGCCCACGGGGCCCGCAAAATCTGTCGTACTCCCGTCAGGGCCCAACACCCCGCGTCCGCACTGTTCCTGTCCGGCAGCGTGCCGTCGAGCGGGCGTCACGCAGGCGGATCTAATCATCTGCCATAAAAAAAGCGCCCGACAGGCGCTTATAGGGCGTAATACGTCAGCCGGATTAGCGTGCGGCTGTCTGACCGGGTTCCAGGCTAAACTGTTTGACCAGCGTTTCAAGTCGGCGCGCCTGATCTTCCAGCGCGGTGGCTGAAAGGGCAGAGGCAGAGACCAGCGAGGCGTTTTGCTGGGTGGTGCTGTCCAGTTCTGAGACCGCACGCGCAATCTGCTCAATGCCACGGCTTTGCTCATCCGAGGCGGAAGAGATCTCACCCACGATGTCATTCACACGGGAAATCGCCTGAACCACCTGTCCCATTCTCTCGCCCGCGCGCGCAACGCGGTTATTGCCTTCCGCGATTTGGCTGACCGATGCGCTGATCAGTTGATCGATATCCTTCGCCGCCTGCGCACTGCGCTGCGAAAGGCTACGTACTTCGCTGGCGACGACCGCAAACCCCCGGCCATGCTCGCCAGCGCGTGCCGCTTCCACGGCGGCATTCAGAGCCAGGATATTGGTCTGGAAAGCAATACTGTCGATAACGGCCGTGATCTCGGCGATTTTCTTCGAGCTGGCAGAAATATCGCCCATGGTTTGCACGACTTCCGTGACGGCGGCACCGCCTTGCTCCGCCGTTTTAGACGCTTCAGCAGCAATCTGGCTGGCGTGGCGCGCGTTATCTGCGTTGTGCTTCACCGTAACGGTTAACTGTTCCATGCTGGCAGCCGTCTGCACCACGGCGGCGGACTGCTGTTCTGTGCGGGACGAGAGCGTGTGGTTGTCGCTGTTAATACTGCTCGCCGCCTGCGACAGCGTGAGCATGCTGTCGCGGACCTCCAGAATCATTGTCCGCAGACGCTGATTCATCGCGCCCATCGCGCCAGCCAGTTTGCCCAGCTCATCACGGCCCGCCGGTTTGATATCGGCGCTTAAATCGCCCTTAGCAATGCGCTCCGCCAGCCATAAATTCTTTCTGACGGGATGAGTAATCTGTCGGCCAATCAGCCAGGCAATCAACATGCCCAGCAGCACAGCAAGGCCAACCGTCAACAGCGTCAGGTTAACAGAACTCCTGGTCAGGTCGCTGTTTTCTACCTTCATCTGCTGCAGAAGCGTTTTGAGGATAGCACTGCTCTTATCGCCATCGACCTTCACCGCGTTCTCCGCCTGACTGAGGGCCAGAAAGCCTGCCGCGTAACGTTCACTGAGTTGCTTAACCTCAAGGGTTGCATTCCACAGCGCGTTGAGCTGCGTCTGAGCATCGGGAGGTAATTGCGGTAACAGAGTGGTGAGAGCGGTCTGGATGGCGTTGACCTGCGGTGTGAGCTGAGACTGAATCGCGCTGGCATGAGCGGGATCATAACGGAGTAACTGAAGCTGATCGCGCAACTGGCTGATTGCAAGCAGTTGCTGAAACAGTGCACTGGCATCGGTCATCTGGGTTTTAATCAACGCTTCGTACAGCGTTGACTGGCTCTGCATGTTGCGCTGATCGAGCTGCTTACCCGTTTCTGCCAGAGACTGCATGGCCTGGGTCATTGCGCTGATGCTGGCCTGAAAGTGGCTGAGCTGGCTGGCGATCTCCTGGAGCTGTGTTTACTCCTCGGGCAGCCATCGGTACTGTTGGGCATCATGCGTCAGCTGAGCGGCATGGGCGATATAATCCGCCATCACTTTACCCGCTTTCTCATCGCCATACAGCAGTTTCAACCGGTTAACCTTAGCCTGAAACACGTCAATATTAATGTCGTAAATCAGGTTGCTCTGTTCATAAACGTCATGGATAGTTTTAAAACGCGCGATGCTTACCGAGCCCGATCCCACCACCAACAGCAAAACGAGTCCAAATCCTAAACTGAGTTTGTGCGAAATTTTTGTATTTTCTAACCGCAACCCCATGACCTCTGCCTCCTGCCCATGTCAACGATGTTAAGCCAAATTGGTTATCGGTTGAGCAGGCCAGGAGTTTAGAGGCGAGGCGTGATATTTCTTTTCAGGACAACGGGCTGCTTACTTCGCACTGGCCGGTGACAGGCTTTTCCAGATATGCATCACGGCGTAGCTGCGCCAGGGACGCCATACCTGTGAGCGCGCGTCTGCCGCTTTGGGTGTTAATCCCCCCAGATTATTGCGCACGGCGATATCCTCTTTCGGGAAGGCGTCCGGCCAGCGCAGCGCCCGCATGGCAATGTAGTGGGCGGTCCAGGGGCCAATGCCCGGTAAGGCCACCAGGCGCGCCATGATGTCGTCAGGCGAAAGCGTCGCATTGAAACGCAGGCTGCCCTCGTTACAGGCGGCCGCAAAGGCCAGAATCGCTCTGACGCGCGCACTGACAATGCCCAGGCGGGCAATCTCATCGACCGTAGCCTGGGCAATGCGCTGGGGTTGCGCAGAATAGCGCGACAGATCAGGGAACGGCGTGGTGCAGGGTTCACCAAATGCCTGAGCAAAGCGGCTGCTGAGCGTCGTGGCGGCTTTAACGGTGACCTGCTGGCCCAGGATGGCGCGTACGCCCATTTCGACACTGTCAAATGCTCCGGGGACACGCAGGCCGGGGTAATCCTGAATACTTTGCGCCAGCAGGGGATCCTGTTGCAGGTGTTCGGCAATGCGCTGTGGCTGAGCATTCAGGTCAAACAGGTCACGCAGCCGACGCAGCAGGGCAGGCAGCACAGGCGTGAGAGAGCGGGTGAATTCAACCTGAAGCGCCTGCTTTGCCGGAAGATGCGAAATGCTGACCCAACCCCGGTATTCGCCCAGCGCCACCGTCCGGCGGTAGGTTTCACCATCAACGGCTTCAATGTCGTTCATTAACCGCAGGCGTAAAAAGTCCAGCATCGCCTGCCAGTCGTAAGGTGGACGATAGCTGAGGCGTAACCGCATTGTGTCCGTTGCAGGTTGCGGCGACAGGTTGCTGCTTTTGCGCAGTGCGCCCGGCGTCATGCGATAGCGCGCCTGAAACACGTCATTGAAGCGCCGTAAGCTGCCAAATCCACTGGCGTAAGCGATCTCGGTTACCGGCAGCGTGGTTTCGGTCAGAAGCTGCTTAGCCAGCAGCATACGACGTATCTGTTTAAGCTCCAGTGGCGTGACGCCCAGCTCCTGCTGCACAATGCGCCGCAGCTGACGGGCGCTGATGCCAAACTCTGCAGCAATCGCATCCAGGCCGCTGTGGGCTTCCAGCAAGCCCTCTTCAATGCGCTGCACCAGTCGGTCGGCCACGCGGTGGGCGTTGTCCACGGGGGCGTTGCCGGGTGCCAGCTCCGGACGACAGCGCAGACAAGGGCGAAAATGCGCTTTCTCTGCCGCCTCAGCGCTGTTGAAGAACAGACAGTTTTTCTGCATTGGCGCTTTCACCGGGCAAATCGGGCGACAGTAAATGCCGGTTGAGGTCACGCCGACAAAAAACACACCATCGAAGCGCGTATCACGCGAGGTCAGTGCCTGGTAAGCGGTATCTGAATCAAACATGGTTTTTCTCCGGCAAAGAGCGACAGCGTAGCGCGGGCATGAGGTATTGACTGGCTGTTTTCGGACAGCACAACAGTTTATTGTAATGACCGAAAACAGCCAGTTTCGCGTGGCGAAAATGCGATAATGCCAGACAGCAATGTGATGGAGGGAACAGCATGTATTACTGCAAACCTGTGATAACGCCGGTGGGCGAACTAACGCTGATCGCCAGCGATCGCGGTCTGGCGGCCATTTTATGGCAGGACGAAGTGCGCAGACATCCCCGGTTGTCGCCGCGTGAGCGCGACGATAATCATCCTGTTTTACGCGAAACCGAAACGCAGTTACGTGAGTACTTTGCCGGCACTCGCCGCGTTTTTGACTTACCGCTGGATATGGACGGCACAGCATTTCAGAAAAAAGTCTGGCAGGCGCTACTTTCTATTCCGTTTGGCGAAACCCGCAGTTACCGCCAGATCGCCGAGCAGATTGGGCATCCGGCAGCGGTACGTGCCGTCGGTGCTGCTAACGGCAGAAATCCGTTGTCCATTGTGGCACCGTGTCATCGGGTCATTGGGGCCAATGGAAAACTGACGGGATTTGCCGGTGGCCTGACGGTCAAAGCCTTTTTGCTTCAACTGGAAGCCCCTCAGCCCGGCCTGGTGGGGCTTTCTGCATCGTCATGACCAAATAAAACGCGACAGGCTGCTGCTTTTTCGCTATCGTGTTTAGCATATAAAACACGGTGGCGGTATTTACGTCCTGTTAAGCCAGAAATGGCTATTTTCGTTAATTTTACAGAACGAGAGCGGTGTCATGAGCGCAATCTTTGATCCTGAACATGCGGTGTATCCTTTTCCTCCTAAGCCCGCCCGGCTGAGTGACGAGCAAAAAACGCTTTACCGGGAAAAAATTAAAGCCCTGCTGAAAGCCCGTAACGCCGTGATGGTGGCGCACTATTACACGGATCCGGACATCCAGGCCTTAGCCGAAGAAACCGGCGGTTGCGTCTCTGACTCGCTCGAAATGGCGCGTTTTGGCAGCCAGCATCCCGCCACTACGCTGCTGGTGGCCGGCGTGCGCTTTATGGGCGAAACCGCCAAAATTCTCAGCCCGGAAAAAACCGTGTTGATGCCGACGCTGGAGGCCGAATGCTCGCTGGATCTGGGCTGCCCGATTGAGGCGTTTACGGCCTTCTGTGATGCGCATCCTGACCGGACGGTGGTGGTATACGCCAATACTTCTGCAGCGGTAAAAGCGCGCGCCGACTGGGTTGTCACCTCCAGCATTGCCGTCGAACTGATTGAACATCTGGACAGCCTGGGGGAAAAAATCATCTGGGCACCGGATCGGCATCTCGGGCGCTATGTTACGCAAAAAAGCGGGGCCGACGTGTTATGCTGGCAGGGCGCCTGCATCGTCCACGACGAATTCAAAACTCAGGCGCTGCAGCGGATGAAAGCGCTGTATCCGGATGCGGCAGTGCTGGTTCATCCCGAATCGCCGCAGGCGATTGTGGATCTGGCCGATGCGGTAGGCTCAACCAGCCAGCTGATTCAGGCGGCAAAAACCTTGCCACATCCGCAGATGATCGTCGCCACCGATCGCGGCATCTTTTACAAGATGCAGCAGGCGGTTCCTGACAAAATATTGCTGGAAGCCCCCACCGCCGGTGAGGGCGCAACCTGCCGAAGCTGTGCGCACTGTCCCTGGATGGCGATGAACGGACTGCAGGCCATTGCCGAGGCGCTGACGTCGGGTGGGCGGGCTCATGAGATCCACGTAGACGCGGCGCTGCGCGAGGCCGCGCTGGTGCCGCTAAACCGTATGCTATCCTTTGCAGCAGACCTCAAACATAACGTGAAAGGAAACGCGTAATCCGCGTCGTTGACAGGTGCCTGATATGGATTTTTTTAGCACGCAAAACATTTTAGTTCACATCCCGTTGGGCGCGACCGGGTACGATCTGTCCTGGATTGAAGCCGTTGGCACCCTGGCGGGCCTGTTATGTATCTGGCTGGCCAGCCTGGAGAAAATCGCTAACTACGCGTTCGGCCTGATAAACGTGACGCTGTTTGCGGTGATATTTTTTCAGATTCAGCTCTATGCCAGCCTACTGTTACAGCTGTTCTTTTTTGCGGCCAACGTTTATGGCTGGTACGCCTGGAGCCGACAAACCATTGATAACCAGGCGGCGTTAACGATTCGCTGGCTCCCGCTGCCCAAGGCCATTGGCTGGGCGGCGGTTTGCGTTATAGCGGTGGGGCTGATGACGATCTACATCGATCCGGTGTTTGCCTTTCTCACCCGTACCGCGGTGGCCCTGATGAATGCACTGGGTTTTACGGTGGCGATGCCGGCGTTGCAGCCGGACGCCTTCCCTTTCTGGGATGCCTGCCTGATGGTGCTGTCGATTGTGGCAATGGTGCTGATGACGCGGAAGTATGTTGAAAACTGGCTTTTGTGGGTGGTCATCAACGTGATCAGTGTGATGGTGTTTGCCCGTCAGGGGGTGTATGCGATGTCGCTGGAGTACGCCATTCTGACGTTAATTGCGCTGAACGGCTCACGCATGTGGATCATCAGCGCACGCAAACAGGGTTCGCTGCGCTCTCGGCTTAGTGATGATGGCTGTGATGATGAACGTGGTCACTGTGGTGAGGTGAATGATCACTGTGCTGATGGGACGTTTCAGCAGCATGATCCGAATGCCCGCCATGATGATGGCCCTCTTCAATGACCTGTCCGTTCAGCTCACAGTCAGGGCCCACGCAGGGCTGAAACTCCATCTGTACCGTAGCATGCTCAATCTGATAATGGTCATGCAGGTACGTGTGGATGCGGCGCAGCAGGCCATCATGATCGCGCGGTGGAATGACCTGGACGTGCAGCGTTAAGATCGGTTGCTCGCCCACCTGCCAGACATGTAAATGATGAACATCGCGCACCTCGGGAATATTTCGCTTCAGATCGCGCCGCAGTTTCTTCACATCCAGCGACGCAGGCGCGCCTTCCAGCAACTCATGTAAACTTTCCCGCAGCAGCGACCAGGCGCTACGCAGCACCAGCATCGACACGACGATGGATAAGATGGGGTCAATGGGCGTCCAGTTGGTAAACAGAATAATCACCGCGGCGACAATCGCGCCCACCGAGCCAAGCAAATCCCCCATGACGTGCAGCGCAGCCGCCCGCACATTCAGGTTCTTTTCTTCACTGCCGTGATGCAGCAACCAGAAAGACAGGATATTCGCCAGCAAGCCGGCAATCGCAATGCCGAGCATCAGGCCGCCTGTGACGGGTTGCGGATGGGTAAACCGTTCCACCGCTTCCCAGACAATCAAAATTGTGATGCCGATTAAGGCGAGGGCGTTTACAAACGCGGCCAGCGTGGTCAGACGTAGCAGGCCAAAGGTATGACGTTCATTGGGTTTGCGTTTGGCAAACTGAACCGCCAGTAAGGCCATTAACAGGGCGGCGGTATCGGTCAGCATGTGACCGGCATCGGCCAGCAGCGCCAGCGAGCCCGACAGCCAGCCGCCAATCACTTCTGCCACCATAAAGAGTGCCGTCACGGCAAACGCGGCCATCAGCCGCGTACGGTTAGTGTCCTGACCGCTATGAGAGTGCGTGTGTGCCATACGTGTCCAGTTTATGTAGTAATCTTTCGGTCAATGATATCAGCAATTGCCACTCTGCTGAGATGTTGTGATGCTGTCTGGCGCGATCGGACAACTGCTGACAAAGCGCTACGCCCTCATCAATGCCAATCAGCAGCCAGCTTCCTTTCAGGCGATGCGCGGACTCGGCTAACTGTCTTTCGTCACCGCTGGCAATGGCCGCGCGCAGTTGTGCCATGTCTTTCTCCACGGTATCACGTAAGGTTTTGCCCAGTCGGCTAAGATAGTTCTCGTTTTGCTGCGCCAGTGTCCACAGGTTGTTATCCAGCGCGGCCAGCGGATCGTCATGGAAGGCGGTCAGCAGGTCGCTGATATCCTGTAGCTGTACCGGTTTAATCAGCACCCGTTCATGCGGCTCAGTCTGTACATTCAGTAACTGCGCATCAGCAGAGCACAGCACCCGCAACGGCCTTCCGCCTCGCTGACGCTGGCGACGACGCAACACGCGCAGCAGGAGCATACCGTCCGGGCGCGGCATCATCTGATCGATAAACAGCAGGTCGTAAGGGCGCCGGGCATCGGCCAGCAACAGGTCACGGCCCTGCTCAAAACAGTCCGCCTGAATCGCAAAGCGCGCCAGCTGCTGCTGCATCACGATCAGGTTTGTCGGATGATCATCCACTACGGCCACGCGCAGTTGCGGAAAACCTGGCAGCGTGGCCGGATCGCCCTCAGTGACGCTATTGCAGGGAATCAGCGGCAGGATAAGTGTGACCTCGGTGCCTTTGCCGGGCTGAGAATGCAGGTGAATCTCACCGCCCATGCGCTGCACCATTTCCCGACAAATAAACAGCCCCAGGCCACTGCCCTGAACGGAAAGCGCTTTGCCCGACGGGGCCTGGTACCAGGGATCGAACAGTCTGGGCTGTTCTTCAGGGGGAATCCCGCTGCCGTTGTCGCTGACGGTTAACTGCAATTTGTCTGTAGCCGACAGCGTCAGGCGGATCAGGCCGTGCCGGGTGAATTTAAAGGCATTGGTCACTAAGTTGTTGACGATCTGCTGCAGGCGGTCCGCATCCAGCATCACCGCGTCAGGCAGCGGCGTCAGGGCCTCTACCTGTAAATGCGGGCCATCCGGCCGCATCAGCGGATGATAGAAATGGCGCTGCTGCGCCAGCCAGGGTGCCAGGGCCAGCGGGCGGGGCGACAGGGTGAAACTGTTGTTTTCAATGCGCGCGTGATCCTGCAAATCATTCAGCAACGTCATCAGGGACTGCGCGCTCTGGTACAGAAGCTGCAGGTTTTCACGGCTGCTTTGCTGTTTTTCCAGCTCCAGTAGCCCCAGGATCGCCTGCATCGGCGTTCGCAGCTCATGGCTGACCGTCGCTAAAAACTGGCTCTTCATGGCATTCGCGTGTTCCGCCTGTTCGCGCTGTTGGCGATCCCGCCGTTGCTGCCAGTAACGCCGGGCCAGTAACAGCAGTAACACGACAATGGCAACGCCTGCCGCCGCCAACACCGCGACGGGCAGCACGCGCATCGCGCCCACGCTGCCGGGCTGGGGCGGCATTGACCAGCGATCGCGCATCTGGTTTTGCGTATCGACGGGAATCTGCTGTAACGCGCGATCCAGCAGCCCACGCAGAACAGGCTCATCAGGTGCCACTCCGATGGCCACAGGCCAGGCGATATCGCTGGCCGCGAAAGCCAGATGAATGTGGGGATCGTTACGGCTGGCAATGCGCCAGCGCGCAGACAGGACGTTATCGACCAGCGCGTCAATCTGACCGGTAGCCAGCGCGTCGTACAGGCTGTTGCGATCCGCAAAGCGTTGAACCGGGATGGTGTCAGGAACGAGGCGCTGGGCCAGATCATCCTGCAGGATACCAATACGTTTGCCTGCCAGATCGCTCCAGTGGGAGCCGGCTGCGGGCTGGCGGCTGTAAATACCCCAGAGTGCCCGCCAGACGGGCAGGCTGGTGCTTTGGGTTTCACCGTTAAGCGGTTGCATCAGCTGTAACATCACCTGATGCTGTGCCAGCAGCGTGGCCGCCTGTTGCGGATTACTGACCCAGTGCGGCGTAAAACGTAAACCGGTGCTCTGTGCGACCGCATTGAGCAGATCGATACCGTAACCGCGGGGCGTGCCGTTGCTGTCGCGATAGCTCCAGGGATAGTTATCGGCTTCAGCGGCGTAGGTAACCTGGGGATGGGCTGCTATCCATTCCCGCTCGCTGGCGCTCAGCATCAGCGTTTGTGTGTCCTGATACCGCGGCAGGCTGCTGCTCCAGCGCGCCTGTAACGTGCTCATCAACTCTGCGGGTAACTGGCGCAGGCTCTGATTCAGCCACGCAATCAGCGCGGGATCGCGGGAAACCGCGCGCAGAGTCAGTTGCCCGGCATCAATCCCCGACGCGATTTGGTAAATTTGTCCCTGCTGTAGCTGACTCAGCAAAAATCCCGCGCTGGTTTCATCGGCGACCACATAGTCGTTTTGCTGATTGAGCAGCGTGTAGAGCGCCTGAAGATCGCTGCCGTAGGTGCGCCAGTGGTGGCGGGCAGCCAGCGCAGGCGGAAGCTGTGCCAGGGTTTGCTCGCTGATCGCCAGTTGTGCATTATCACTGTTAAACATGACGGCACGCTGGTTCTGCTGATTACGGTAAATACGTAACGGGCTGCTAAACCAGCTGTCGCTGGCAACGGCGCCCGCGGGAAAGGGCGGGGCCAGCATGCCTAACGCAAAATCAATCTGCCCCGCCTGCAGGGCGCTCAGCAGAGCCGGCTGGGTGGCATAGAGGTGAAGGGAGAACTGCGCCCCGGTTAACTGGTGCAGCGCCGCCAGATAATCGGCGTCAATCCCGTACAGATCGTTGCCCACATGCATGGCCCAGGGCGCCGTATTCTCATCCAGCAGGCCCACACGCACCACTTTGCCCTGCATCAGCTCTGCACCTTTTACCGGCATCATCATAGGCAGATTGATACTGCTGACCGGACGCACGTCGGCCTGGGCCAACGGCGCCAGCAGGAGCAGGAGAAGTAACCAGCGTATCACTGCTGTGCTTTCCACAGATCGGCCAGCTCGACAACAGAACGCGCGCCGGTTTTTTCCAGAATATTCTTTTTATGCGTACTGACGGTTTTATTACTGATATGCAACTGTTCGGCAATTTGCAGGTTGGACAGGCCGCTGGCCAGCAACGCCAGCACCTGGCGCTCTTTACTGGTTAACGGTAATTCGGGTTCGCTGCTGTGGCCTTCAGGAAAGGCTGACTGGCCGCCCAGTACGGCAAGAATGGCACTGAGTAAATGCGCCATCCGCTGGCTTTTCACCACATAACCCGCCGCCCCCAGCGCCTGCGCACGCCGGATGTAGTGGCTGCTTTGCTGGGCAGAATAGATCAGTACAGGACAATCGGGTAAGTGCACTTTCAGGCGGCGCAGAATCTCCAGTCCGTCGCCATCGGGCAGGCCGATATCCAGCACAATGATATCCGGAGGAAGCTGGAGATAAGGGCGAGCGGCGTGCTCGCTGCTGGCCGAAATAAGCTGAATGGGGACAGGCGATTGCGAGAGTGCCGCGTCCAGCGCCACTTCAACCAGTGGATGATCGTCAATCAGAAGCAGTGAGGCCATGAACATTTCCCTGTAAATTTCACAGGCTCAGCATAGCGGAAGTCGCAGCGGGATAAAATAAAGGAGAGCCGCGGCTCTCCTCATAATGCACACAGTATACTTTACTGCGTCGTGCCGTCAGTTTTGGTATTGACGTGGCCGCCACCTTTTTTGGTGTGCACTTTTTTGTTGATATCAGGACATTTGCCATCTTTACACTGGCTGTTCTGATCAATTTCGTTCGCGGTCATATGCTTGCTGCTGGAGGTGCTGTCTCGGGTTGGAGACGACATCTCAGTACCGGTATTGTTAATTTTGCTGTTATCGACTTTATTCGGTGGCAGGTTCTCATTCGCCCCGCCCGCAACGGCACCTGCTGCTGCAGCCTGGTTAGAGTTTCCGTTGGCAGCCATTGCTGCGCCGCTGCCCAGAGTCATCGCTGCCGTCAGAAAAATTAGTGCAAACTTATTCATCATTATGCTCCCGTTAATCAATGATATTTGCTGTCTCTAACCCGCTGTCAGGTTTCAGACAAAAAGCGACCTGAGCGAAATAAAAGTAAGCGTCGCATTCAGACCGTATTGACGTTCAGGCAGAGGGAAGCTCGACCTTCCATGGCAGCAGATCGCGGACCCGGTTCACCGGCCAGTCCTGTATATGACCGATGACGTAACGCAACCACGTC